>DATJOA010000031.1:0-46957 GCA_035507635.1 Candidatus Acidiferrales bacterium | reverse complement strand
GATGCCCAGCCCAATCCACCCCGCAAGCCCGCAACCACCGCGCCAGCTCCGAAGGAGCGAAAGACCGCAGCCCAGCGCGCCAGCGCTGGGTAAGGAAGCGACACAGCAACGCCGCGAAGCGACGAAAGAAAAATCCGTGCGCGCCGATGACAGCCGCCGACGCAGGTGAGCGGCATCGGTAGAAATTTTTCGGCAGCGACAGTCGTCCGCTCTAGAGGGTAGGGATCCTTCGACTCCGAAACTGGTTCGCTCGTCGCGAACCACTTTCTCCGCTCAGGATGACATTTGTCGGGGTGCGACCTCTGAGCGCGGTGGTATCTGTGCACGGAGGCGGAAGGGATTTTTCAATTACCAAATTACAAAATTACCCGATTACCAAATTACTCAATGGCCCGATCGCCAAATCACCCAATCACGTGGCGAGTTCCCGCTCCGCGCTGCCAAACAGCGCGCGCATGGCTTTGATCACCAGACGAATCATCACGATGATCACGAGCACGAACGCGGCGGCGAGCGATCCGGCGACGTAGGGATGCGTGGTCGCGAGCCAGGTGAGTCCGATGGCGACGACGTCTTCTCCGGCGCTGAGGGCCATATTCGAAAACGGTTCGGGCGACGGAGTAACGGCGGCGCGGACCGCGGTCTTGCCGCCGTGGGCGATTAAGGCGACGGCTCCTCCGAGAAGCGTGGCGAGAAGCTGGTGTTCGGGCGAGAGCTGGCTGGTGGCGCGGAAGGCGAGCAGTCCGGCGATCGGCACGCGGATGAAGGTGTGCAGCGCGTTCCAGAGAAGGTCGAACGCAGGGATCTTGTCGGCGAAGAATTCGATCCCGAAGAGGATGATGCTGACGATGATGATGGGCCACGCCTGGAGGATGAGCAGTCCGGGAGGCAAGGGCATGTGAGCGAAGCGGGCGAGGAGTCCGAGGACGGCGATGGTGGCGTAGACGTTCAGTCCGGCGGCAAAGCTGATCGCGATGAGCAGCGCGCAAAGCTCGGTGCCGGGAATGCGGAGGACGTCAAGCATGCGGTCAGCGCTCAGCAGTCAGCAATCTCGAGGAGCAATTTTGTGCTTCGCAGGGAGGCCTCGGCAAGAGAATTCGTCCAGAAACAGAAAGGGCCGCTCGTGGGAGCGACCCGTCGGGACTGAACTTGCAAATCGGTTACAGCGTGGACTCGATCTCGAAACCCCAAGCTTCCAGAAGAGGTTCGGGGATGTACTTCGAGTTCTTGTTGCGGCGAGCCCACTCCCGCAGCCGCGTGGAGCGGAGATACTGGTCGGGGGAGAGCTTGTATTCGCGCACAACCTGCTCGAATTCGGTGATGGTGGGGGTAATGGGCCCGATGGGCTCAGGCTTGCCCCAATTCGGATTTCCGCGTCGCTTAGCCATTAAAAATTGCCTTTCCACTCAAAGGGGATAACTACGTTCACTCTCTTAACTATAGGATTCTCGAACGCGCTTTATAGATTCACGGATCGTTGCGTTATTCGCGTCCCTCGCAAGGATGGACAAACCGGGGACGCAGGAATTCCACAGGCGAATCTAAAGCTAATCGGAGACTCTGTATTCTATGGTCGATTTTACTCAAAAGTCAACCAGAATTTTGTTGGGCAGAAATAACGGTTTTGAGATAAGTCTATGCTGCATAAGGTGTTATGTATTGTTTGTGGGGTTCTCTCCGGTGTATCGCGATGCATTCTCTACGTGCTGCCGATAGAACAATCGGAAGCGAGTTTCTTGCAGGTTGGCTGCGAGAGTGAGGGCCGCGGGATCGGCGAAATTTTCGGGTTACGTGAGTAACGGGCTTCCGACCGAGAAGGGTTGATCGCCCTACAGACTGGACATAAAGTTCAGGAAGAGGAGATCGCCGACTCGCAGGCGTTTTCCCCAGTGCGGTGGGAACGACTCCCGGTTGAGTGCCGAAAGGCGCGGCTTATCCATGGGTTTGAAATCGCTGGTACTTTGTTCGGACGAAAAGGTCGTGCGCGTGTTGCGGCGCGTGCTGGGCGATCTCGACATCGACGTCGAGTTGTGTCCGAGCGCGGATGCGGCGCTGCGGAAGCTGACGCGGCAGAGGTTTGAGGCGATCATCGCGGACTGCTCCGATGACGGCGCGTTTGACGTGCTGAAGAGCGCGAGAAATGCTCCGTGCAACAAGCAGGCGGTTGCGGTCGCGATTGTCGAGCCGGTGGTCGGACTGAAGGCCGTTTTCGAAATTGGGGCTCATTTTGTTTTGTACCGGCCAGTGTCGATTGAGCGGGCGAAGTCGAGCTTCCGCGCGGCGCGGGCGTTGATGAAGAGCGAACGGCGTCGGAATGCGCGAGTCGCAGTGCAGATTCCCGTGATCCTGCGAAGTTCGCAGGCGGGCGGAAATATGAAGGTCATGACGATCGACCTGAGCGAAGGCGGAATGGCCGTCGCTCTGCCGCGAGAGCACCGTCCGAGAGGGCAGTGGCAGATTGCATTCACGCTGCCGGGGACATCGAGCGCGCTGGAGGTTCCGGCGGAGTTCGCTTGGGAGGGCTCGAGCAAGCAGGCGGGGCTGCGATTTCTGCAGATCGCGCCGGAAGCGGCGCGGCAGTTGAAAGACTGGCTGAAACAAAATTCTGCGGACGCGGAGCAGGACGATCCGCCGATCCGCTGCCAGCTGACCGATTTAAGTTTGGGCGGATGTTATTTGGAAATGCCGGCTCCGTTTCCTCCGTCGAGTCTGGTGACGCTGTCGATGCGCGCCGCGGGTGTGGAAGTCCATGTTCAGGGTATGGTGCGCGTGATGCATCCGGAGAAGGGGATGGGCGTCGAATTCACGCAGGCGACATCGGAGCATCGGACAGCGCTGGAAAAATTCCTGGGCATACTGCATGAAAATCAAGGCGTGATGCCGGAGTTATTGGTCGAGCCGGAAGGATTGCAAACCGATGCCGCTCAGCCTTCATCGCGCGGAACGGACGATCCTCTGCTGCAGCTTTTCTATGGCGAATCGCTGACGCCGGAACAATTTCACGAAGCGCTGCGGAAACAGCGCGCCGTTCCTGCGACTGGTAATAGTGCGGCCGCCGCGGCGCATGCGTAGAACAGGGCGAATACCTCGATCTAATCCTGAGATTTTCTGAATGCCTCCGGATCTTCTGATCTGGACGGCGACGTGTGCATCCCTGGGCTAGAATGAACTGCGAGCCGGGATGGCGAAATTGGCAGACGCAGCGGACTTAAAATCCGCAGGGCCCAAAAGGCCTGTGGGGGTTCGATTCCCCCTCCCGGCACCACGCGTCACACCGAGGCATTCCGTAGCGCGGTGGCCAGTCCTAGTCCCGAACATCTTGGACTCTTCCTTTCCACTCGCCACCGCTGCCGTTCCAGTACTTAGCCGCCGAATGGATGGTTGCGCCTAGGTAAAACATGGCCGCCAGCGGCAGGGTCAGTGCCCATGCGAACTTCAGCCGGTAGTAGCGCACCACGGTTGCATAGGTCATCGTCATAGCCGCCCACGCTGCGGCACCCAACAAGATTGCCGGCTTGCTGCCGGTGAGTAATAACAGTGGAGGCGTGAGATAGGTGATCACCATGCCCGCACACGTGCCCAGTAGCAGCAATGAGGAATGTTTCAATTGGTTGAAGGCGGTGCGCGAAATCATGCGCTCGATGTGGGAGAAGGTCTCGTATCGACGCAAGCTGTGGCTGTGATCTGTTAATCCCAGCCACAATCTCCCGCCATGTCGCTTCAGGAGTCCGGCCAGCGCGCAATCGTCGATCACTGCGCCGCGAATGGCTTCCAGTCCTCCGGCCTGTTCCAAGGCTTCCGCTCGCACAAGCATGCAGCCACCGGCTGCCCCCGCCGTCGAGCGCCGGGAATTGCGAATCCAGGATGGCGGATAGAGCATGAAAAAGAAATATACGAAGGCGGGAATGAGCAGTTTCTCTGCGAGGCTTTCGCAATGCAGCTTCACCATAAACGAGACCAGGTCGTAGCGACCTTGCGAGGCAATGCGACTTAGATTCGCTACAGTTTCCGGGCCGTGCAGCACATCGGCGTCGGTGAGCATGAGCCATGCGGGATTGGCCGCGCGTGCGTATTCGATGCCTTGATGCATCGACCACAATTTTCCGGTCCATCCTGCGGGTAGGGGCTTGCTCTGAATCACAATCAGGTCGTCGGCTCTGCCTATTTTTTCGGCGGCGCGCCGTGCCACATCCGCAGTGCCGTCGCTGCTCTCGTCGTCCACGAGGATGACGGGCATTGCAACGTTCTGATCCAGTAGCGAAGTGACGACTGGCCCGATGAGGTCGGCTTCATTGCGAGCCGGAACCACGGCAACGATGCCCCCCGAGAATGTCTCTTTGTCACTGACGCCGGAATTGGCGGTTTTCGTGCGCCAGAATGATCCCCTGGCCAAGACGAGATAGGCCCAGGTTACGGCTGTGAGCGCAGCGATGCTCGTTGTAAGCGTCAACATTTCGGTGACGCCGAGAGTAAAGCTTGGGAGATATCAGATCAAGGCTGATCGGCGTAGGAGATCACGCCTCACATCTCAGGCAGAACAATCGGACAATCGGCCGACGCTCCGGGGGATCGCTTCGGTGAAGGTCATGCGGATCCCGTGCTCTGGCCGCAGAATGACCATGGGGCGCGGTTCGATGGTCTGGCCCGGAACCAGTTGGAAATCATATTTCCTGAGCAGAACGCCGAGAATCATGAGCATCTGCAGCATGGCGTAGTTGCCGCCGATGCAGCCTCGCGGCCCGGCCCCGAAGGGCAAATGAGCGAATGGCGTGTGCCGTTTCTCGTTCGCTTTTGTGAAGCGTTGGGGATCAAAATCCTCGGGGTTCTCCCAATACTCCGCCGAATGATGAGTGCCGTAAATGAACACGACGACGGTCGAGCCGCCGGGTATGTCGATATCGCCGGCGCGGTCGTCGGCCAGCGCCATGCGGTCGACCATCCAAAATGGCGGATAAAGACGCAACGCCTCGTTGATCACCTGAGTTGTGAATTCGAACTTCGAAACGTCGGAGAAGCCGAGGGGCTTGTCACCCAGAACGCAATCGAATTCGTCCCGAATCCTGTCGATGCAATCGGGACGCGTGCTGAGCAGGTAAAGAGTCCAAGACAGAGCGTTGGAAGAGGTTTCATGACCGGCGACCAGGAGTTGCATGCTCTCGCTGACAACCAAGTCATCGCCCATCGCCGAACCATCGGTGTAGCGGGCGTCCATCAAGATCTGGAGAAGATCGTGGCCGGGTTCCTCCTGTCGCCGGCGCCGGATGTAGTCGCCCAAAATGCCAAAAGCGCGAGCGGTCATCTGTTCATGTCTGCGCTGCTCGCCTGACACGGCAAACCAGGGATTCAGGTAGGGCTGGATGGTCTGGCGAACCATGAACTCCTGGACGGTCAAGATGGCCTCGCTGATGGTCTCGATGTCCTCTTCTTTCAACCTCGCGCCAAACAGAGATTTGCCTACCATCGCGAATGTCATCTTCATCATGACGGGGTAGATGTCGACCGGACCGATGCGGGCCTGTTGGTCGAAGTCGCGCAGGGAATCGGCAAGGGAATCCTGCATGATCGAGGACAAAATTTCGAGCTGCTTTCGCTCAAATCCCGATTGGATGAGGCGGCGCTGTGTTTTCCAAGCTTCGCCTTCCGTTGTGAGAAGGCCTTTCCCGAGGAAGTGCCCCATCCGCTTTTTTTGGATGTGCGACTTGTGGTAGTTCTCCCAGTTCGTCTTCAGCACGTGCTGAATGACGACGGGATTAGTGGTGACAATCGCCTCTTTCGCGCCGCCAAAATAGAACCGGAAGGTATCTCCGTAATGCGCGGTGTATTTGGAGAGAACCTGTACCGGATTGTGCGCCATTGCGCGGGAATCCAGGAAGGAGCGGGATCGTGGAACGGCCGGAATCTTTTTCCGCACGATCAGGCCTCGCCCTCGCGACTCACGCGAGTCAGAAAAGAAACGTCATCTCCGTTTCCCAGCTGTTTCAAGAGCAGCAAATGGTGTTTGATCGCCTGGGTCATCGTGGGATGCTGCCGATAGGGTACGCCATATTCCTCGGCGGTCTGCTTCACGATGCGGGTCAGTGCGGCGTAGTGAGTGTGGCACACAAATGGGCAGAGATGATGGACGATATGGTGATTGAGTCCGCCGACGAGCCATCCGACGAGCGGCTTCTCGGTGGCGTAGTCGGCGGTCGTGGCGAAGATGTGATGGATCCAGTTATCAAACTCGTTGCGGTCCGACGGAAAGTACGTGCTGTCGATCACGTGCGTGGTCTGGAATACGAGCGCAACGCTCAAACCGATAATCAAATGGGAAAGCACGAAAGCCAGAGCGACGAGCGGGAGCGATTTCCGCAGCAGGACGACCGGCAAGACCAGCATGTAGGTGAGATAAAAGGCCTTCCCAGCAAAGAGAATGACATATTCTCGCGCCGGATGCTTCGCTTGTTTCAGGTAATCGTGCGAGGGAAAGAAGAAGCACTCGAAGTCCCGCACGAATACATAGTCAAGAGAAAACACCGCGTACATCAACAGCGCATAGATGTGCTGGAACCGCTGCAGGCTCGTGCGGGGCTCATGGGGCGTGAAGCGCAGGACGCCGCGTCCGGTAAGCGCGTCGTCTTCGCCATGGAGATTGATGCAGGAGTGGTGGCCTCGATGATGGAGGATCCGCCACATGTAGGAGCTGATGCCACAAACATCGAAAACGTAGTTCAACGCTTTGTTCACGGACCGCACTGAGGAGATCGCGTTGTGGTTGCTATCGTGGGCGATGTTCAGCAAAAGGAATGTTTGAGCGATCGCATTTAAAAGATAGAGGCCGACGAACTTCCAGGAATCCGGCTTGAACGTGTAAAGGGCAATCCAGCTGCCTGCGAGCACTGCCATCCCGGCCGCAATTTTCGCCCACATGGCGAGGTCGGCCTTGGGGGAAATGTTGCTTTCGGAAAAAAAATTCTCAAGACGGCGACGCAAAACTTTGGGGAACGAAGACTCGGGAGCCGAGTCGAGAACGGAGTCCCTCAGCGAGGCCTCCGCCGGTGCAAGGTCCTTGATCTCAGCAGTCAGACTAATGGCCCTCGTCTCGTCACCGGTGCAATTCATGTCATGTCGACGCATCCCCGGGGGCCCGGTTTGCCACCAGGGCCGGAGAACACCTCCGGCGCAAGCGTGAGTAAATTAGAGTAAGAATCAAATGCTAGCTCGAAAACTTGAGGAAGATCAAGGGAATTTCGGATCGCTGGGGAATCCGGCGTAATGACGAATGTTCTCGGAAGCGGGGAAAGTACTCCCAACCTTTCCAAATCTCTGTTACCATCACCGCTCTGTCTCAGTAGAAGCAATGTGCCTCAGTCTTGGTGACAAGATAGACTGCGTTGTGTCATCTTCACCCAGCCGAGACACGCATGGTCATAAAGAGCTGTGCCTCTTCTGTCGAAGTCAGCCTTGGCCAATGTTGACCGGGCGCACAGCAAGATTTTTTATACGGAATCTTCTTATCAACAGAGGAGGCAGGCAGCGACTGGCGGGAAACCGCCGTGAGACCGATGCGCATCTATGATCGATTCGATTTTGGACAAGCTAGATAGTCTGGGGGAACAGCATCCGGAGAAACTTCTCTATTCGTATATCGATGTGAATGGGAATCCGATTGGAGGCTACTCCTATGAGGAGTTCCTCCACCGGACGAAGGTGATCGCCGCACATTTGCGGAAGATGCACGGTTTCGAATCGCAGCAGCGCCTTCTGCTCGCCTACCCGCCCGGCCTGGAAATGATTTGCGCGTTTTTTGGCTGTGTGCGCGCGGGATTGATCCCGGTCCCTGTGTATCCGCCCAGTTCTCGTGATTTCCGCAGCGCCCTGTACAAAATGGTCCACATCGCGCAGGACTGCCAGGCGGCGGGCATTCTGACGAGCAAAGATTACCTGGGATCTCTGAAGACAAATCTTGCCAGAAGCGAAGTCTGCGGGTCGGGAGTTAATGTCGACTACATTTCCAGTCTTCGTTGGGTTGTGACGGAAGACTTCGTCGATGCGATTCCTGGGGAAATTCCCAACGGCGCGTCAAACATTCTGTTTCTTCAGTACACGTCGGGGTCGACTCGAGATCCTAAAGGCGTGATGGTCACGCATGAGAATATCCTGCACAACTGTCCACTCGTAATCGACCATGACGAGCCGGTGGTCGTGTCGTGGCTTCCGCAGTATCACGATATGGGGCTGATCGGGTGCTACCTTTATCCCGCGTTGAAAGGCGGGACGACCTACGGTTTCGCCCCGACCGACTTTATTCAACGGCCAAGCTTGTGGTTTGATGCCATCAAGACCTATGGGGCCAGCGCTTCGGCTGCGCCGAACTTCGCTTATGACTATTGCCTGCGCCCGGGGCGGGTTTCGAGGGAGAGCCTGGAAGCCTGCGATCTGAGCTCTCTGCGGCAGTTGTTGGTTGCCGCGGAACCCGTGAAACCGGACACGTACACACGGTTTTTGCAGGCGTTTCAGCCTCGCGGACTCCGGGCGGAGAGCTTTTTTGTCGCATACGGGCTGGCCGAGAATACGCTGGCGGTTTCGCTCGGCGGCCGCAACATTATTTCCGTCAACAAGAACGCGATCGCGCTGGGCAAGGCCCGCATGACCAAAGAGGTTTCTGAAATCGGGTCGGCTACCCAGATTGTCAGTTGCGGAACTCCGCTGCCGGGACTCACCGTGAAGATCGTCGATCCCGAGAAGCATGTCGCTCTGGAGCCGGGCCGAATCGGAGAGATCTGGATCGCTGGAGGGAGCAAGTGCCTGGGCTGCTGGAATAATCCAGAACTGACGATGAAGCTATTTCACGCCCGGCTGGTGGACGATAGTCCCTATGACGACGGCTACTTGCGAACCGGCGACATGGGATTCATCCATGAGGGCGAACTGTTCGTCTGCGGCCGTATCAAGGACATGATTATTCTTCGGGGTCAGAATTATTACCCGCAGGATATCGAGTCGGTAGTGGAGAAAGCGTCCGGCCTGGTGCGAGGGAATTGTGTGGTTGCGTTCCAGATCAATGAAGACACCGATCCGGCGTTGGCGATTCTGGCCGAGGTGAAGAATCTGAAAGCGCTGCCAGATCCGCTGAAGATTGCGGCGGCAGTGCGGAATTTCCTGAACGTCGAAGTAGCCGTGATCTCTTTTATTGCCCCGCGGGCCATCCCGCGGACCAGTTCGGGCAAGATCATGCGGCAAAAGACCAAGCACATGTGGCTGCAGGGACAGTTCACGGTGGTGTCGGAGTTTTCGCGGAAGAGAGAGGAGGGACCCACCACTTCTGGTGCAATAGTCCAATCGCCTTTTGACGCATTGAAAGCCCGGTACAACCTGACAGGCACTGAGTCGTATAACCTCGTCGAGGCGGGACTGGATTCCCTGGATCTTGTGGTGTTCATGCACGAGATCAAAGAACTTTTGAAGAACAGAGATGCAGACATGCTGGCCCGGCAGGTGGATATCAGCCTTATCCAGCGTGTAAGCGTAGCGGAGTTGTTTCGACTGGCAGAGCAATTGGAACGGGCTCCCGAAGAGGCGCTGGGCCCGCTGCGGCAGACCTTGGCGGCTTTCCGGGAAGAGCAGCGCGCGGCCGAACAGCAGATGATGAAAGGCGACGCGAGGTTGATCTTCGAGCCCGCGGCGCCTCGGAATTTGCAAGAAACCTCAGTCTCCACCAATGTTCTGCCGAGGAATGTTTTGCTGACAGGGGGCACGGGTTTCATCGGCCCGTTCCTGGTGAAAAGTTTGCTGGAGCAAACGCGGGCGAGCGTCCACGTTCTCGTCAGGGCTTCCGACGAGCGTCAGGGCAAGCAGCGGCTCAGGGCCGCAATGGAATCCATGGGGCCCTGCCCGGCCAAATTGGCAGAAATGTTCGACACTCGCGTCATTCCTGTTTGCGGGGATCTCAGCCATCAAGATTTGGGACTGACGCCTGAGGTCTGGGATAGCCTCGCGAACAAGATCGACACCGTGTTTCATAACGGCGCAACCGTTAATTACTTGCTGAATTACGACCGGATGCGCGACGCGAATGTACTTGGGACGAATGAGATCGTGCGGCTTGCTTTCGAAGGCCGACCCAAGACCTTCAACTACGTCTCGACCACATTCATATTCGGCTGGGCGGTGAAGAAAGTTCTGTACGAGACCGACTTCAACGAGAAGATGGAGCTTCTCGATTTCGGCTACAGCCAATCGAAGTGGGTGTCGGAACAGGTGGTGATGGATGCGCGCCGCCGGGGGCTGACCACGCGGATCTTCCGGCCGGCTCTAGTCAGTCCCTCGATTACCGGCGGGGGCAATAACTTCGATATCGCCGTGCGGTTAGTAGCATTCATGGTGAATCACGGAATTGGAGTCGATGCGCTGAATCAGGTGAGTTTCGTTCCCGCAGACATCACAGCGAATAATATCGTTGCGGTTTCCACGACTCCCGGCACGGAGAACAAGACTTATCACGTGGTCAGGGACGACTACGCGAACATGCTGGATATTACCCGACTCATTACAAAGGCCACCGGCCGGCAATTTGAAATATTCAGCTTGTCCGAATTCGTTCCCGAACTGGTCAGGAGATGCAGGAAGGAAGATCTGCTTTTTCCGCTGCTGGACTTCCTGGTGGGGTCTGTCGACAACATTTCGGCGATGGAGTTCAAACGCTACGACAATTCCAGCTATCAGGCGGCGCGCGGGGCCTCCACGTGGGGGAAGCCCGATCCGTCGCTGGAAGACACGGTCAACGGGATCTTGAAATTCATGCAGCGGAAGGGAATTATTTCGGTCGGGATGCGGGAAGTCAGCCCCGTGAGCAACTACCATCAGCGGGTCAGCCGGGCGGATGCATCGGGCCTGGCGCCATGACCTTACTGCTTGCGGAAAACCAGAGTCTCTTTGAGTTGCTGACCGGTTTCCAGAGTGCCTGAGGTGGTCACCGTCATCCGAGTTCCGTCAGCGGAAACCACCCAGCGATCTTTTTGCGTAATCTGATTATCTCGCCGATAAATCGCATCGACCGTGTGAGGGTCGACGAGTTGCAGGGTTACGGTATCGTTGGGGGAATTCCTGACGTCGTATTCCTTGCCGTCAAAGCGCGCGGTGTAGCTGTAGTCACCCGAAAAGCGCACGCCGTTATTTCCATCCGCCTCGATCTTGAGCGACATGCCTTGCGCCATTTGAGATTTACTCAGATCCTCGGTCCACTCGCCGGCAAATAAGTCGGTCGCCGACTTTTTTCCCCCGGAGCGCTTCCAGACGCTAATCTTTTCGGCGTGTCCGATCTCCGAAGTCCTGCTCGTCAGCTCGTTGGCATCTTTCGAGAGTTGTTCGTGAATCGTGGACACTAGAGCTCCGTCCTTCTTTTCCTTGAGCTCGACTTGATGCTTATTGATGCGATGCAGTTCAATCTGGTCAAATGCGGGATTGTTTTCTACGGATGTCTCATGGCCATTCAACTTGGCAGTGAAATCGGCATGCCTCTCGCCTGAAATCACTACGTGCACTTCCCCGTGTTCCGATGTGATGGAGAGTTTGTTGGGGGGATCGAGGGAAGATTGCGCCGAGATGAGCTGCCAGGAGCCGATGCGTGGATCGGCAGCGCCAACTTGCGCGAAGAGCAAACTGGATAAGAAAGCAAACATTACGAGTTTATGCATGAGTCTCCGTGAAGCGGTGGATCGGCACTAGACAATAATACGAAGAGGACGGCCCTCCGAGCGACTGTTGAATCCCTGCGGTAGCTTTTCCCGGCAACTTTTGAGGTAACAATGTTGAGTAGGGGGAGAATTCCGTATTGCCGATTTTTCCGCCGATCTTCTACGATTTGAGATTAGCAAGATTTTGAGCTGGACAAGGGAGACGGAAGAAGAGTCGGCCACTACCGGATTTTCGCCTGACACGCTTTCTTGACACTATGAATCTGATGCCTGTGCGCCGTTTCTGGCTGGCTCTAATCGTTCTGGCCGCCGTGGTTGCGCTTCTTCCATTTTCTTTTCACGCCGAACGCCATCTGGAAACAGCAACCCGCATCGAAGGCAGCGAAGCGGGAAAGTTCCCCGAGGAGTTGGCGACTCGCTTTCATTCTCCCTTCGTCAACACCGTGGTTCTGGTGATTCAGGGACTTCCGGCCGCCGATTCGCAGGAAGGCGAGCAGATACTCGCCACAATCGAAGACAGACTCAAGGCCGAACCTGGCGTTTCGGGAGTGGTCTCTTATCTCGATTTTCACGATCCGGTCTTTCTCGGGAAGGGCGGAGGAACCTTCATTCTTGTCGGGCTCGCTTCAACCGAGGGTCCCGTGGAGTTGCTGGTCCCAAAGCTTCATGAGCTGGAAAACTCGATGCAAGAGGAATTGCGAAGCCGCTATCCGGGAGTAAAGCTGGAACTCTCGGGAGAGACGCCGCTCAATTTCGACATACGGAAAGCCAGCGCCGATGATGTGGCACACGCCGAGAGCCTGGTGATTCCTGGAACGCTTGTGCTTCTGCTGGTGGCATTCGGAAGCGTGGTCGCAGCCTTGATTCCGTTGGCCGTCGGACAGATGGCGATCGCCAGCGCTTTGGCGCTTGCGGGCTTTCTGGCCTTACGCTGGCACCTGTCGATTCTGGTTCAGAACCTGTCTACGATGCTTGGGCTGGGGCTGGGAATCGATTATGCGCTACTGATGGTCAGCCGCTTCCGGGAAGCGACCACGACCGAGAAAGATAAATTCAAATGCTCGTCGATTGCAGCGCGACAGGCAGGCCGCACGCTGGTGATTTCGGCTTCGACCGTGGCCATCGGATTCCTTGCCCTCCTGACCGTTCCCATCAGCGAAATCCGTTCGATCGGTGTCGCGGGATTTCTGGTGGCGGGGATGAGCGTGCTGCTATCCCTCACCGTAGTTCCGGCGTTGCTGGCAGTGCTCGGTCCGCGCATCAACGCCGGCCGGCTGCCCATCATTGCAAGTTTCGATGAACATCGGGCGACGCGCACGGAAAACCGCTGGCGGCGATGGGGAAGAGTTGTGGTTGCGCATCCCTGGCTCGCCATCATTCTGGCGGGCACTCCTTTACTCCTGCTGGCCTCGCAGGCTGCGCGGATCAGCACGAATGTCCCAGGCGGCGATTGGCTGCCTTCCCAGGCGGAATCAGTTCAGGCGGTTCACGCTCTGGAAAGAATGGATCGGGTTGGCATGGTGTACTCGATACGGATCATTCTTGAACTGCCAGCAGAGTCCATTACGCAAAGCGACGCGGGCTGGAATGCAGTCGATCGATTCAGCAAACGGCTCGCAAGCGATCCCCGGTGCGAAAAAGTCATTTCGATCGCAACCCTGGCGGCAGGCGATCGATCGCAACTGAGCAACATTCCGCGTGACACGCGCCGGGCATTCGTGAGCAGCGACGGGCGGGAAGCGCTGTTTGAAGTGTCACCCAAGACGTCGGAATCTCTGAACGATCAGGTCGCATGGGTGCGGGAACTGCGGAAGGAGGGCGCGGTCGTTCTGACGGGCGTGCCCGGGGCGACGTTGCGCATCGGAGGCATTGCCGCGCTCATTGCGGATTACCAGACGATTGTCGAGCGGCGCTTCGTTTCGGTACTGGAGTTGGTAGTGGGAGCGACTCTATTGGCGCTTCTTGCCGGGTTCCGTTCGCTTTTCGCGGCGGTTAAGGCAATTGCCTTGAACTTGTTGTCGGTTGCGGCCTCGTTCGGGGCACTGGTTCTGGTGTTTCAAGAAGGTCACGGAATCCGCATTTTCGGCGTTCCGCAGGGAACGGGCGCCATATTCCCGATCGTTCCAATCGTTGCCTTCGCCATCGTGTTCGGCCTGAGCATGGATTATGAAGTGTTTTTAGTAGCGCGAGTTCTCGAAGCGAGAAGATGCGGGATGAGCGAACTGGATGCGATCCCCGAGGGCGTGGCCAGAACCGCAGGACTGATTACCAGCGCAGCCGCGATCATGATTGTGGTATTCGCGGCATTCACCTTCGGGAATTTTCTCGTAATCAAGATGCTTGGATTTACGCTCGCCGTAGCTGTGTTCATCGATGCAACGATCGTTCGCATTGTGATTGGGCCCGCGCTGCTTCGCGTTGCCGGCGATTGGAACTGGTGGCCCGGAGGACTCAAGACCGTGCCCGTTGCGGAAGCGAGTCCTGGTGGCGAATGATGCCGATCCGGCGAATCGATGGACGGGGTCCAACGCCGGCGGTGAGGAATGGTTGAATTTTGATTGTTGGATGAAAAACGTGCGCGCTTCATTCAGCAATCAAAACCGACGAACGAGAAGACGTTCTGCTTCCTCGCGCCGTTGAAATCTCAGGCGGCTTTTTCTACCGGGAACCCGGCTTCGATCCAGCCCTGTTTGCCTTCGGGGTAGTGCGCCACGTTGGTGTATCCCATCGCCGCCAATTCACGGGCAGCGTATTGGCTGGCGTGTCAATGCGTGTTGGCGCAATAGGTGACGATGTAGGCGGTTTTCCCAGGCAGGAGCTGCGGAGCGAGTTCCTTGATGCGCTCGGGCGGGATGTTGATCGCACCCGGAATATGTCCCTGCTGAAAGCGGTCTGGGGCCAGCGTCTCGACAACGGTGACGGCTTTATGGTCCAGCTTCGACTTCAGGTCTTTCGTGGAGATGGTTTCGTCCATGAAGCCTCCTAGGTGCCGGGTTCGATGCGGAATGTCGAAGAGTGGTTCGCTTATTTTGCGCATGAGGACAGCGGGTGTTCAGATTTAGGGATCTAATTCTTTGCCGTTGCTCATGAGGGTTCCCGGTCTTACGCAACGGAATAGCGATATCCTCAAGAAAATGCGGGCTGATATGCAACCAAGTGTTTGCAATTGATGATCCAATCAATTGCTCGATGAAGTTACCCGCGTCACTTTGGATTCTTGCGACTGATCACTGTGTATGATAGAAACAATTCAGTTAAGCATCTGAGATGCTGCGACTGACCCATCCCGACAGTCGGCGAGGCAGAGCTTTCAGCGCCCTTCTGGTGCTGGTTGCGGTCTGCTCGCTGGCAATTAGCGTCGCGACCCGTTACTGTGCACCTGAATATCCCTCCGCGGCGAAGACCACCGTTACGCATAAGCACGCGTCTTCGGAGCCGGGACGACAACGGTTGACGAAGAGCACAGCCAACTGGCTGCCGCCGGTTGTGCAGGACGAAACGCTCGAATCGCCAACTGAGTATCAATCGGTAACGCCGGCATCGCCCGTAATCCTCAGCACCTTCCTGGGACAAAGCCTCTCGAATCGTCCGCCTCCTGGCTGGTTCTCCCTCTCGTAGCGGTTTCGGCAGCGCCGGGCATTAACTCTCCATTCGGGGCGATCCAAATAAGGCCATTGGCCTGAATTGAGGCTCCGCGAACTGCCGCGCTGAGAATCTACCTTTTCAACGTTCGATCAGGTTGTATGCGAGTTCACTCGCGCTGCCGCGAAGTTGTGTTTTCCGCGGGAGCCGGGGGCAGAAAGGGACGAACGACGATCATGGCGATGACGCCGTTGCTAACGCAAACAGAAGTCGAAGAGCTTCGCGGATACGACACCTGCATGGTGGCGAATGCGGTGGAAGCGTTTAACGTACGCCTGCGCAATACGGGGTTCACCGATGCCAGCATTCGATGCATGTTTGAAGATGCGCCTCCGATGGTCGGGTATGCGGTGACGGCACGCCTGCGCAGCGGCGAGCCGCCGATGCGAGGCGGAGTGTTCCGCGACCGGAGCGAATTCTGGAAGTCGATCCTGATGGCCCCGGCTCCGCGAATTCTCGTATTGCAGGACATGGACGAAATGCCGGGACGCGGAGCCTTCATCGGCGACGTGCACGCGTCGATTTTGCACGCCTTGAGCTGTGTGGGATGCGTGACCAACGGAGCGGTGCGGGAACTGCCTGCAGTGCGGGCGCTGGGACTTCAGTTGTTCGCGGGCAACGTGGCGGTGTCGCACGCGTACGCCCACATTTTCGACCTCGGCATAGAAATCACCATCGGAGGGATGGAAGTGCGCACGGGGGATCTGTTGCACGGCGATCGCCACGGCGTCTTGAACGTTCCGCTGGAGATCGCAGCGAAGATTGCGGCGACGGCGCGCGTGATGAAAGCAGAAGAGCAGAAGGTGATCGAGTTTTGCCGATCGGGCTCATTCTCCATTCCAGGGTTGACGGACCTCATGAAAAAGAAATCGATCTGACGTTTCTTTTGGGTAATTGCTGGCGGGAGAGGCCAGAGAAAGCTGGAGAGAGAAGCGATGACTGAAGGATGCGGCGCGATGAAGAGGACAGACCGGAAGGGCGAGAAGTTCATTGTTGCGATTTTCGCAGCCCTGGTAATTGCAGCAGCGGCGGCGAGCCTGTCCTCCTGTTCGGGTGGAAAAAAGGTTCAAGCGAGCGAGCCGACGGTGAGGGTTGGAGTGACTCCGGTGGTGAAGAAAACTCTGGGAAAGAATCTCACCGTATCGTCAGAGCTGGTTCCGTTTCAGGAGATTGACGTGTATGCGAAGGAATCCGGCTACGTCAAGAAATTGATGGTGGACTATGGCACGCACGTCAAAGCCGGCCAGGTCATGGCGATCCTCGAGATCCCCGAATTAGAGGCGCAACTGACGGAAGATGACGCCGAGATTAAGAACGCGGCGAATCAGGTCATGCGTGCTCAGCACGAACTCGGGCGTTACAAGGCGCAGTACAAAGCTCTTCATCTGGAGTACACGCGACTGAACGGCGTATTCGAGAGCCAACCAGGGATCGTCGCGCAACAGGAAGTCGACGACGCGCAGGGGAAGGATCTGGCCGCAGCATCGCAGGTGGATGCCGGGGAAGCCGCGCTGGAAGCGGCGCAGAGCCAGCTTGCGGTATCGAAGGCGAAACTGCAACACGATCAAACACTGTACGACTACTCGAAAATTACGGCGCCGTTCACAGGAGTTGTGACGGACCGTTACGCGAATTTGGGAACTCTGGTGCAGGCTGGAACGGGTTCGAGCACGCAGGCTCTGCCGATCGTTCGGCTCTCTCAGGACGATCTTTTCCGGCTGGTGATCCCGGTGCCTGAGTCTTACGTGCAGTTCATTCGAGTGGGAGATCCGGTCGATGTGCGGGTGCCGTCGCTGAACCGGACATTTGTGGGCAAGGTGGCGCGTTTCTCGGTGGATGTACGAGAGGATACGCGCACGATGCACACCGAAGTGGATGTGAGGAACCCGGATCGAGTTCTGGTTCCCGGACTTTATGCGGAAGCTGACCTGACGCTCGAACACCGGACCGATATTCCGGCGGTTCCTCTGCAGGCAATCAATCATGAGGCGGACAAGACCACTGTGTACGTGGTGAACGCGGCAAATGAGATTGTCGATCAGCCGGTGACTCTCGGACTGCAAACCGCAACGGATGCGGAAATCGTGGCGGGACTACAGGAAGGACAGCAAGTCGTCGTAAGCGACCGCGCCGGGCTGAAGCCCGGAGAGAAAGTGGTGCCGCAGCAGGTTCAGATTCTGGAATACCACGACAACAATCAGGAATAATCGGGCGGCTTTGGAGCCGCTATGAACGGTTGGACAATGTCACGTTTCTCAATACGGAATCCATATTTCATCGTCGTCATCTGCCTGGCACTGTTGGTGATTGGTGTCACGAGTTTGTTGCGGATGCCGGTCGATCTGTTTCCCACGATCAATCTTCCCGAAGTTGTGGTCGCGACGTTTTATTCGGGAATGCCTCCGCAGGATATCGAGACGGACATCACCGATCCTCTGGAGCGATTCTTCACGCTGGCCAGCGGAATTGATCACATGGAGTCGCGGTCGCTGCTAGGCGTGAGCATCATCAAGGTCTACTTCCAGCCGGGGACGAGCGCGGACGCGGATGTCACCGAGCTCTCGAATCTGGCGCTGGCGGATTTGAAGCGCCTTCCTCCAGGAACGCTGCCGCCGGTTGTGCTGAAGTTTGACGCATCCAGCCTTCCGGTCTGTCTGGTCACGCTGAAGGGCGAGGGGCTGAATCAGACGCAACTGCACGACATTGGACAGTTCACGATCCGCAACCAGATTGCGGTAGTCAAGGGGGCGGAGATTCCTCCGCCCTTTGGTGGAAAGTATCGCCAGATCATGGTGTACGTCGATCCGTACAAGTTGGCATCGCGGCAGCTGAGTCCGATGGATGTGGTGAAGGCGGTGAACGGATCGAACCTGATTCTGCCGGCCGGCGACGTCAAGATGGGGGCCTTTGATTATTACGTGTACTCGAACAGCCTGGTCACGAACATGGACCAGTTGGGAGAGGTTCCGGTTAAGACTGTAGGTACCTCCACGGTCACAGTGAACGATCTGGGCAAGGCGGAGGACGCAAATCAGATCCAGTACAACCTGGTGCGGGTGGACGGGCAGCGGTCGGTGTATCTGCCGATCATGAAGCAGGGCGGCGATACGAACACGATTCAGGTCGTGGATGGAATCCGCGACATGATCAAGCATCTGTTCGATATTCCGAAACAGCTCGTGGCGACGGTGGTGTTCGATCAATCGGCGTTCGTGAAGGAAGCGATCGCGACCTTATTGCACGAAGGCTTGATCGGACTGCTGCTGACGAGCTTGATGATCTTGATTTTCCTGGGCAGCGTGCGAGCGACGTCGGCGGTGTTTCTGTCGATTCCACTCTCGGCGCTCGCCACGTTTGTGGTGCTGTACCTGATGGACAGCACAATCAACACGATGATCCTGGGCGGATTGGCGCTGGCGTTCTCACGCGTAATCGATAACTCCGTCATCTCGCTGGAGAACATCTATCGGCATCTGGAGTTGGGCGCCGAACCGACCCATGCAGCGGAGATTGGCGGCTCTGAAGTGAGTCTCGCGGTTCTGGCGGCGACGCTGACCACGGTTGTCGTGTTCTTCCCGGTGACATTCCTGTACGGGGTCAGCAAATTTCTTTTCACCGCGCTGGCGCTGGCGGTCGTCATCTCGCTGTTCGCTTCTTATCTGGTGGCGATGACGGTCATCCCGCTGTTCTGTTCGCGCTTCTTGAAGGCGGTGCCACACGGCGCCGGGCCCGGCGAGAGCGACGTGCATGGCACGCAGGGAAGCGGCTCGTGGTGGGATCGGTTCAACACGGGATTCAACCGCATGTTCAACCGCGTGCTCGACTTTTATGAAGTCTGGGTGCGCAAAGCGGTGCAGCGTCCGGCGCTGACGGTGGCGATGCTCAGCGGAGCATTTGTTCTCAGCCTGGCCATTTATCCGTTTCTCGGTTTGGCATTCTTTCCTCAGACCGATGCGGGGCAGTTCACCATCAACTTGAAAGTGCCGACGGGGACTCGCATTGAAGTCACTGAGCAATACGTGGCGAAGGTCGAGGCTCTGATCCGCCAAACCATCGACGCAAAAGATTTGAAGATGGTTGTGTCAAACATCGGCGTGGTTCCGGATTTCTCATCCCTTTACACGACGAACGCCGGACCATACACGGCGACGATTCAGGTGGCGCTGCATGACGATCACAGCAAGAGCAGCTTCTGGTACATGGGCCAGGTCCAGAAAGAGATGGGGCAGAAATATCCGGAGATCCGAACGTTTTTCTCCAGCGGATCGATGGTGGATGCCGTGCTGAATATGGGCATGCCTGCGCCGATTGACGTGCAGGTGAGCAGTCCGTCGCTGCACCAGATTTACGGAGTGGCGCAAAACCTGGCGAGCGAGATTCGGGGATTGCCCGGCGTCGGAGAAGTGTATATCCCGCAGGATTTGAATTATCCGGCGCTGCGGCTGGACGTGGACCGCGTGCATGCGGCGGAGTTGGGCCTGACGCAGAAAGATGTCGTCGACAACGTGATCACGGCGCTGAATTCGAATTACATGATCGCGCCGAATTACTGGGTCGACCGGCAGAGCGGCAACGACTATTACCTGACGGTGCAGTATTTCGAGAAGGGCCGGCCCGCCATTCACGATTTCACCGACCTGACCAATATTCCGATCCGCGCGCCCAACCTGCCGCAGCCGACAACGCTCGACACCGTCGTGAAATTGGACAACGTGGAGACTCCGACCGAAGTAGATCACTACCAGATTCAGCGTGTGACCGATGTGTATGTGACTCCAGCGTCGGAAGACCTCGGCAAGGTGTCGGACGAAGTTGCGTCGCTGATTCCAAAGCTGAAAGTTCCGGAGAACGTGCGGATCAACATCCGCGGAATGGTGCAGGGCATGAACGCATCGTTCAAGAGCTTCGCGATCGGGTTGTCGCTCTCGGTGATTCTGCTCTATCTGATTCTGGTAGCGCAGTTCAAATCGTTCAAAGATCCGATCCTGATCATGCTGGCGATTCCGATGGGATTCATCGGGGTGCTGATTATTCTTCCCCTGACAGGCACAACGCTGAACGTGATGTCGCTGATGGGAGTGCTGATGCTGGTTGGCATTTCGGCCTCGAACAGCATTCTGATTGTGGAATTCACGCACCGCCTGGAAGAGCAGGGAAGATCGATCGAAGAAGCGGTGATCACGTCATGCCGCGTGCGGCTGCGCCCGATTCTGATGACGTCGCTCGCGACGATCATTGGCATGGTGCCGATGGCGCTGAAACTGGGCACCGGCAGCGAGCAATACGCGCCGCTGGCGCGGGCCATTATTGGCGGGCTGACGGTATCGGTCGTGCTGACGGTGTTCATTGTGCCAGCGGCATACCTGCTGGTTTACAGGAATCGGCCGACGCCGGCTCCTGCGACGGAATAAGAGGGCGTTTCGCAGATGGATCGCAACGAGGACGAACAGAGTTAAATGCCCAGATTTTCGATTCGCAATCCGTTTTTCATCATCGTCGTCTGCCTGGTGCTGCTGGTCATCGGCGTGACCAGCCTGGTGCGGATGCCGGTGGATCTGTTTCCGTCGATCAATCTGCCGGAGGTGGTGGTCGCAACGTTCTATTCGGGCATGCCGCCGCAGGATATTGAGACGGACATCACCGATCCATTAGAGCGGTTCTTCACGTTGGCCAGCGGAATCGATCACATGGAATCTCGTTCGCTGCTGGGCGTGAGCATTATTCGCGTGTACTTCCAGCCAGGAACGAACGCGGATGCGGATGTGACCGAACTTTCGAACCTGGCGCTCGCTGATCTGAAACGTCTGCCACCCGGAACGCTTCCACCGGTTGTGCTGAAATTCGACGCTTCGAGCTTGCCGGTGGCGCTGGTTACGGTGAAGGGTGAGGGGCTGAACGAGACTCAGCTTCACGACTACGCACAATTCCAGATTCGCAATCAGATTGCAGTCGTGCCGGGGGCGGAGATTCCGCCGCCGTTTGGCGGCAAGTACCGCCAGATCATGGTGTACGTCGATCCTTACAAGCTGGCGTCGCGGCAGCTGAGTCCGATGGATGTTGTGAGCGCGGTGAACAACTCCAACCTGATTCTGCCGGCGGGAGACGTCAAGATCGGCTCAAACGATTACTACGTCTACTCCAACAGTCTTGTCGACAACATGAAGCAGTTGGGAGACGTGCCGGTCAAGACGAAAGGCACGTCGTGGGTTTCGGTCGACGATCTGGGCAAGGCCGAAGACGCGAACCAGATCCAGTACAACGTCGTGCGCGTCGATGGCCAGCGGTCCTGCTACATCCCGATCATGAAGCAGGGCGGCGATACAAACACCATCGATGTTGTAAACGGTGTCCGAAAACTCGTCGGACATCTTTATGACATTCCCAAGCAGATGAAGGCGACGGTTGTCTTCGACCAGTCAGTGTACGTGAAGGAAGCGCTGAAGACGGTGTTGCACGAAGGAATTATCGGACTGGTGCTGACCAGCCTGATGATTCTGATTTTCCTGGGCAGCGTCCGCGCGACGACCGCGGTGTTGTTGTCGATTCCGCTTTCGGCGCTGGCGACGTTCGTCGTGTTGTACATGTGGGGCAGCACGGTGAACACGATGATTCTGGCGGGGCTGGCGCTGGCGTTCTCCCGCGTCATCGATAATTCGGTTATTTCACTGGAGAACATTTATCGGCATCTGGAAATGGGAGCTGCGCCGATGGTCGCGGCCGAAATTGGCGGAGCGGAAGTGAACCTGGCGGTGCTGGCCGCCACACTGGTCGACGTGGTGGATTTCTTCCCGGTCACCTTCTTGTATGGAGTCAGCAAGTTTTTGTTTTCGGCCCTGGCGCTTGCGTTCTGCCTCTCTTTGTTGGCGTCGTTCGTCGTGGCGATGACGGTGATTCCGCTGTTCTGTTCGCGATTCTTGAAGGCGGTGCCGCACAGCGCCGGGCATGGACATAATGAAAAAGGCGAATACGAAGTCGAGCCGGTTCAGGCGGCGGATCATTCGTGGTGGGATCGCTTTAATGCGGGCTTCAACCGGATGTTCAACCGCATCTTGGACTTTTACGAAGTGTGGGTGCGCAAGGCAGTACAAAAGCCGGCGCTGACTGTCGCGGCGTTGAGCGGAGTATTTCTGGCGAGCGTGGCGATTTATCCGCTGCTGGGGCTGGCGTTCTTCCCGCAGACCGATGCCGGGCAGTTCACCATCAACCTGAAAGTTCCGACCGGGACGCGCATCGAGGTTACCGAGCAATATGTGGCGAAAGTTGAAGATTTGATTCGGAATGCCATCGATAAGAAAGACCTGAAGATGGTGGTATCGAACATTGGTGTGGTTCCGGATTTCTCATCGCTCTACACGACGAACGCGGGACCATATACGGCTACGGTGCAGGTGGCGCTGCAAAATGACCACAGCAAGAGCAGCTTCTTCTATATGGACCGCGTCGAGAAGAACATGGCGAAAGAATATCCGGAAATTCGGACGTTTTTCTCGAGCGGATCGATGGTGGACGCGGTGCTGAATATGGGCATGCCGGCGCCGATTGATGTGCAGGTGAGCAGTCCGTCGCTGCATCAGATTTATGGAGTGGCGCAGAATCTCGCGGCTCAGATTCAAGGCTTGCCGGGAGTCGGAGAGGTATACATCCCACAGGATTTGAATTATCCGGCGTTGCGGTTGGATGTGGATCGCGTGCACGCGGCGGAATTGGGACTGACGCAAAAGGATGTCGTGGACAACGTGATCACCGCGTTGAACTCGAATTACATGATTGCGCCGAATTACTGGGTGGATCGCCACAGCGGGAACGACTACTACCTGACGGTTCAATATTTCGAGCATGGCCGGGCGGCGATCCACAACATGACCGATCTCGGCCAGATTCCGCTGCGGGGTCAGAAACCGACGAATGTGGAGATGAACTGTGGTCCGACGATGGTCAAGCCGGAAGACTACAAGACTGTCGCGTCGAGCAATGTTCCGAAACCGGCATGGGCGTGCGGCGAGTCGATGCCCGATCCGAAAACGGTGCCGATGCCGCAATTGAATACGGACGGGCGTCCAATAACGGTTCTTGACAACGTGGTGAGTGCAAAGTTCATACAGACCCCGACGGAAGTCGATCATTACCAGATCCAGCGGGTAACCGACGTTTACGTGACGCCGTCCGGCGAAGACCTGGGCCGCGTTCGGGAAGAGATTCAGAAGATCGTGAGCGATGCGCATATTCCTTCGAACGTCAGAGTCAACTTGCGCGGAATGGTGGAGGGGATGCAGGCGTCGTTCACCAGCTTTGGGCTGGGTTTTCTGCTGTCGTTCGTTCTTCTGTTCTTAATCTTGACAGCGCAGTTCAAGTCATTCATCGATCCGCTGCTGATCATGCTGGCGATTCCGATGGGCTTCGTGGGAGTGCTGCTGATCCTTCCGATGACGCACAGCACGCTGAACGTGATGTCGCTGATGGGAGTGCTGATGCTGGTCGGCATCGCGGATTCAAACAGCATTCTGATTGTCGATTTCGCGCACAACCTGGAGAGCCAAGGACTATCGCCGGTGGACGCTGTGATCACGGCCTGCCGCGTGAGGTTGCGCCCGATCCTGATGACGTCATTAGCGACAATCATCGGAATGATTCCGATGGCATTGAAGATGGGAACCGGATCGGAACAGTATGCACCGATGGCGCGCGCCATCATCGGGGGACTGACTTCTTCGGTTTTGCTCACAATCTTCATCGTACCGGCGGCGTACCTGCTGGTGTATGGCAAACGGAACCGCCAGGCCGCGCTCATGTCGCCAGGAGAGACTCTATAACGCGATGGATTTAGAAATTGCGCGTGTCGGGATTGGATTTTGTTGGAAAGGTGAACGGATGACGAGAGTCACTATCTTTCTATTCTGTGCGCTAGTGTTGTTGGGTTCGTTGGCGGGAACTTGCGTGGCACAGGCGAGCGATCCGGTGGTTGCGAAGGAACTTCTGCCTTCCGCGCCAGAACCGCAGACGAACGGGAAGTCCGGCGTCTTGATGAAGCCTTCGGGAATGCAGTTGGCGCAGATGCCCGGCACTCAAAGCCAGGATCCCACGCAGGTCGGAAATCCGGTTCCCGGCCAGAAGATTGAACCGCCGCCGAACGGCACGATGCGGCTGACTCGCACGCAAGCCGAGCAGATTGCGCTAAAAAATAATCCTCGGATCAGCGTGGGGCGGCTGCTTGCGCTGGCCGAACATCAGGTCTATCGGGAGACGAGGTCGCAGGAACTGCCGACGTTTACGGGGGACATTACAGCGACCATGGCGAATGAGGGAAGCCGTATTGGCGCGGGCGGGTTGAATGCGCCGCGATTGCTGGAACACGCGGGAGCCGGCGTGACGTTGAGCCAGCTTCTGACGGATTTCGGACGGACGGTCAATCTCGTTTCTTCTTCCAAACTCCGTGAAAAGGCGCAACAAGCGAACGCGCTGGCGACGACCGAAGACATCATTCTCGCGACCGATCAGGCGTTTTATAACGCGCTCGAGGCGCAAGCTCTTTTGCAGGTGGCACAGCAGACGGTGACCACGCGGGGTTCGGTGGAACACCAAGTCGACGAATTAACCAAGAGCAAGTTGAAATCAACGCTGGACTTGACGTTTGCCCAGGTGAATCTTTCGCAAGCCAAACTGTTGCTGCTTGACGCGCAGAACAATGTGGATTCGACAATCGCGGCGTTAACGGCGGTTCTGGGTTTTGAGAAGCAAGTCAATTACGAATTGATTGAACAAAACGCCCAAGTGCCGTCTCCTCCTCCGGACGTCGACGTGATGATCAATACGGCCATGCAGCACAGGCCCGATCTGCAGGCATATACGTACGAGCAACAATCCGCGGAAAAATACAGGAAGGCGCAGCGGGATCTTCTGTTTCCGACGGTCAGCGCCCTGGGCATGGCGGGGGGAACGCCCGTTCGGCCGGATTGCTTTGGCGGATGCTTCCCGAACTATTTCGTTTCCAGCTGGTACGGAGCGATCGGGGTGAACATGAGCATCCCGATCTTCAACGGCTTCCTGTACAGTTCGCAGGCCTCGGAGGCGAAATTCCGGGCGCGGGCGGCAGCGGAGAATACGCGGGATCTGCGGGATCGCGTGGTGCGCGACGTTCGCACGGCGTGGCTGGGAGCGCACACATCATTTCAACGAGTTGGAGTAGCGGAGGAACTTTCGAAGCAGGCGGACCTGAGTCTCACGCTGGCGAAGGAACGATATCAACTGGGGTTGGGCTCGATCGTCGAATTGAGCCAGGCGCAACTGCAGCAGACGGACGCTGCCATCGGGTACGTCAATGCGCAGTACCAGTACCGGCTGTCGCTTTCGACCCTGAACTTTGAGATTGGTGTGCAGCCTTAGTTTGAGGGCGGCTGAAGAGTGGAATTGGCATCGGACGAAAACGGGTTTTATAACGGGCATTAGCAGTGCATGAGACGAAGTAAAAAGCATAAAAGCGCGTCGTTCACCACGCTTCGAGGCATCTTGCTTTCGATTACGATCGGGGCATTCTTTATCCTCATTTTCTTCTTCGTGTACTACATGTACGTCGTGCCGATGCAGAAGTCGCTGGAGTGAAACCTGGGGAGCTTCGCTCCGCCGGCCAGCCGAGGCGGCCGTCTCCACAACGTCTAAAGCTAAGCAAGAAAAAGGTGGCAAACGCTCAATGCGCATGCCACCTTTTCTGCTTTCGGTTGAGAGTCTCCTACGCGCCCGCACCTGCCGCTCTGGCAAGAACCGGAGCCTGCAGAGCCTCCGCGAGCTTGCCGAAGTAAAGGTGATACGAGCGATGGATCCCGTACATCACCGGGAAGACCGCGAGGGCGAGGCCCCATCCCAGGTGTGAACTCATCGCCTGCACCATGGATGTGACGCCGACGCTGACGACGTAGTACGGGAATGACAGCTGCGCGATGTTCCACCAGACCGATCCGGCAGACTTACCTTCACTGACGGCGATGATTCCGGCGACGGGCGCCGTTTGTCCGAGGAACAGAGTGACGGTTGCCAGCACGAGTCCGAAAGTCGCGGAACCGAACTGGGCGTTGCGCAACCAATCGGCATGGAAAATCAGGCTGGCCAGCGAACTGGCGAGAACCATCATGCTGAGGTTGAACGTCATGTGCTGCGCGTTAAGTTTGGCGCCCTTCCGCGGCCAGCATTGGACGGCGGTTGAGGCGCAGGCAACGATTACTGCCTCGGCGACGCTGAGATTCACGATCGCCGTCAGCAGGAACGGCAGATTCACGGACATATTGCCGTCGATGCCGGGCAACTTCACTTTCATTCTCGACGTGGCCGCTGCCAGGGCCAGAACGGCGAGCGTGAGATAGACGTGCGGTGTGTGGCTGGCGACTGCTGCATATCCTGCCATCGCCGCTGCGGCTATTGTCATCGCGCCGATGAATGTCTTAATTTGCCGTGTGTTGTTCATTATGGTCTCTCCTTTCTTTACGGATTCACACGGTTGTTACTGTTCATCGTCACCGGCGTCAGAGAATGCGCTATTCGCATCTCCCACGGATGCGCCCCAGACTACGCTCGTAGCGGAGGCAGTTCCGGTACTCGATCCCCAAACCACGCTGAAGGCAGAGAGCGTGTTGTCACTCCAAGGCAGCGAGCTGCCCCAGACGACAGAGTTCCCGCTGACGATCGAGCTTCCCCAAACGACCGAGGTTCCCCAAACGACCGAGGTTCCCCATACCACAGAGTTGCTGGCGACGCTGGAATTTCCATACACGAGCGAGACCACGTGATTCTGCGGGTTGTAGACAGCAGCCGGAGAAAGAGCCGATCCGACGCTGGCCGGAGCCAAGTCGGTGTTGGCAACGGCAGACTGGACGTTCAGAAGGCCGGAGCCCACGGAGAAAAGATCGTAGAAATCGATGAAGTTCATCAACAAGTGGGGAACATACGCTGTGGTGGAGATCATCCCCAACTTGTTAGCGGTCTTCATCAGCCGGGCCTTAACCTGGTCCGGTGTAAGTGTGTTCTGTTCCTGCAGCAACAGTGCGGCAGCGCCCGCAACCGCGGGAGTCGCCATGCTGGTACCGCTCAGGGTGAAGTAATCGGAGTTGCCGTCGGTGCCGGAAACCAGCTCGCTGGGATACGCGGCTTCGAGAGTCGCGCCGGGAGCCGACAGAGAAACGACATCATTGCCGGGCGCCATGATGTCCGGCTTGACGATGTGGTCGTAAGCCGTGGGGCCCTTGGAGCTATAGCTGGCGATGGTTTCCGCGGCGACAGAGGACGAACCGTTGCTCTTGGTTGCGCCAACGGTCAGAACATATGGATCGTTGCCGGGAGCCGTAACCGTTCCGAAACCGTTGCTGCCGTTGATGCTGAGACGGCCGTAGTTGCCGGCCGCGACTACGACCACAATTCCGCTTTTCCAGGCGGATTCCACTGCCTGGCAGAGAGGATCCTGGGTATAGCTGACGGTGAATCCGCGTCCCAGCGAAAGATTGATGACGCGGATGTTGTAGACATTCTGCAGAGCGATCGCCTGCTGAATGGCTGCGATCACGGTGCTGTCGCTGCCGGCACCGTTTTGGTCGAGAGCGCGCAGGTCGATGAGGTTCACGCCCGGGGCGACGCCTTCGTACTGGCCGCCCGAGAGTGATCCGTTGCCGCCGATGATTCCGGCGACGTGGGTGCCGTGACCGTACAGGTCCCATTTGGCGCCACTGGAGTTCGTGGTCGGGGTTCCGGTGAAGTCCTGGTGATAGACGACGCGGGAAGTTCCAGCCGCGTTCCAAAGATCCGGATGGCTGTCGTTGATACCGCTGTCGATAACCGCGACGCCGATGCCAGATCCGGTGAATCCGGAGTTCCAGGCCGAGCTAACGCCGATCGCTCCGTCGGTCAGGTCGTCCGCGACATTCATCGGGTGGTCAATGGTTACCGAGACGATCTCAGGATCGGCTTCCAAGGCAGGCAAGGCGCTAACGGGAACGGTAAAGGCCGCACCCTTGATCATGTGCAGCTTCGAGCGAAGGAGGCCGCCGCGATTTTTCATGGTCGCGTAATGCGTCGCGGTCGGAACCTGACGATACTGCACGATGACCTTGACGGTCTGTCCCCTCGCCGTGCCTTGTTTGGCCTTGGCAAGCAATCCCGAAAGTTCCGGAGCAATGCGCGAGAAATTGCTGGTTTGGTTGGCCGCGGGATTTACCCAGCGCTGGCCAAATGCCATACCCGTGGTCAGAGCCAGCACCATCACGAGGCGCTTGCCCCATGCCGCACTGTGCCGCTCGTTTCTCCCGGGCCTCTGTGGCTTGCGTGTACGGATCATAAATCTCACCCTTTCTTGAATGGGGGGAAAGATCAAACTCGTACCCACAGGCTGTGTTGCACACGAGCCACCAATGCTTGGCTCGTAAGTTATTGAATCTGCTAGAGGTTTTCGGCAGTTTCGACGTCGATCTGGGCCAGTCTGTCCCACGCAGGTGGGCGTGAGACAGTTTGTCTCGCCGTTGATGGTGATGACAGTCGTACTTGCGGAGCGATGACCGGGGTTTTGTGGAATGAATCGGCGGAGAAAACGGTCGGAATCGGGTTCGACGGAGCTTGCAGGTTTGGATCGTTACAGGCTGACTGCTGCGGCTCTAGCCCCTTCGGCTCGCTGCGGCATTCTGGGCATGGCAGCGATCAGGCGTTGTGTGTATTCGTGCTGGGGGCAAAGCAAGACCTGGTCCGTAACGCCGGTCTCGACGATGCGGCCCTCGTGGAGAATAGAGACGCGGTCACAGATCGTGGCGACCGAGGCCAGGTCGTGGGAGATGTAGAGAATCGACATGCCGGAGTTGCGGTTTAATTCGCGGAAAAGCGAGAGGATTTCCGATTGCGTGATGACGTCGAGGGCGCTGGTGGCTTCGTCGGCGATCAGCAGCGCCGGACGATGGATGACCGCCATTGCGATCAGCACTCGTTGGGCTTGTCCAACGCTCATTTGAGATGGATATTTGCGAAGGAATTCTTCGGACGACGGCAGGCTGACGCTTTGTAGTGCGGCACGAATGGCCTGATCGCAGTCGGTGGCCGATCCAGAGGCGTGAGCGCGCCAGGTCTCTCGAAGTTGGGTTCGAACCTTGAGCGCAGGATTCAGGGAGGACTGCGGGCTTTGCAGCACGAGCGCAATCTTGCATCCTCGGAGTTCGCGCATTTCGGCTTCGCGCAGAGTCACAAGATCGCGGAACTCGAATTCGATGGCACCTTCCACGGTGGCGCGCTTGTGATCGAGAAGGCCGAGAATCGTCATCGCCAAGGTGCTTTTTCCCGAGCCGCTCTGGCCGATGAGTCCGAGCACTTCGCCGCGGCGGATCTCTAATTCGACGTCGTTTAGAACGGGCGGCTTATTCCCGTAACGAACGGTGAGACCGGCGGAAAGAAGAACGTCTTTCTTACGTTCCTGCGTGCCGAGAGCGCCGTTGTGATGAATGTTCCGCAAGGTGCCCCTACTTCACCGAGAGTCGTTCGATATTCCAATAAGTCTGAGGAACGAGAATGACCGGGCTTGCTCCCTGCACTCGGGGAGAGACTGCCGACAAGGCATTCCGGTTCACGAGATAGATGAAAGGCTGCTCTTCGACCGCGATCTCCTGAACGCGATCGAAAGCTTCCTTGCGCTTTTTCGCGTCAGCGGAAGAGGCTTGAACCCGCATCAAGCGGTCAATCTCGGCCTCCCACGTGGTTTCAGGAGTCTTTTCCTGCGGATTCCACTGATGATTTTCAGACGAACTGAGCCATACGTTCATCTGCTCGTTGGGATCGAGGCCGACATTCGTGAGTCCCAGCAGAATCGCTTCGTAGTCGAAGCTTTGGGTCATGCGCGCGATGAGGGAAGGGAAGTCGAGAGTCACGACGTTGACGTGAATGCCGATCTTCTGAAGATCTTCCTGAATCATGGTGGCCATGCGCTCGCGGTATTTGTTGCCGGCATTGGTGATGATCGAGAACTCGACGACATTGCCGTCTTTGTCTTTGAGCGTGCCGTTCTCCAGGCGGAAGCCCTGCGTCTGGAGAGCTTTCAGCGCGATGTCGGAGGAATAGACTTCGGGCTTCAGCTTGGCGTTGAACCAGAACTTGTTCGCGGGAGAAATTGGGCCGATGGCTGGCTGCGCGTGTCCGCGGAAAACGACGCGGGCCAGATCGTCGCGATTAATCGCCTGAGAAATGGCGCGGCGGAAAACGTCCGACCGGAACCATGCTTTCTTGTAGCCGGGGAGCGGCGCCTTGGCGACTTCGTTGAACCACATCTGCTCGCTGTCGAGGGATGGTCCAGCATCGTGCACGACCTGCGGAGATGTTGTGGCGAGCTTGTCGAAGTATTCGCTATCGAGTGTGTTGATGAGATCGATTTCGTTGCGCTTGAAGCGGAGCATCTCGACATCGCGGTTGGGCTGAATGTCGAGCAAGATCGAATCGAGGTAGGGCAGCTTTCGTCCCTGCGAGTCAGTCTTCCAGTAATTCGGATTTCGATTGAGCAGCAGAGCGGCTCCGGGTTTGTAGTCAGCCACCATGAATGGACCGAGCACGGCCATTTCTTTCTTGGGCGAGTGCGCCGACTCGATGGCAACCTGGTCGAATTGGCGATCGAGGCCCGCAACAGGCGCCGGGAACGTGATGGAAATCTGTGTCGGGGAAATCACTTTCGTTTCTACATTGCCGGGTCCGGAACGGAAAGAGTCTCCGGTAGGAGAGTGTAGAGATGGGTCCATGAGTTGCTGGACGGTGTAGGCGACGTCGTCGGCAGAGAATGGCGTGCCGTCAGAGAAGAATATTCCGCTGCGAAGTTTGAAAGTGATCTGCCGGCCATCCTTCGAAACTTTCCACGATTGCGCGAGCTCTGGCTCCAGGACCTGCGTCTGGCGATTCATGCGCAGCAGGACTCCGCCTGTCAGGTAACGCACGGCGACGGAGGCGTCATCTTCGACCTTCAACGGATCAAAAGTCTTAGGTTCGGAGCGGAGACAGAATCTCAACTGGCCCTGCGCCAGCGCGTTGCCGGCGAGAAGGCCGAGGCACAATATGAATGCTGCTATGGTTTTTCCGCACTTTTTGGCTGTCACTGCAAACCGTCCTCAAGTGGCTACGCGGCCACTTCTTCCTGCTTTGAAAGCACAAGCTGAAACGACGTAACGACAAGTATCAGCAGAACGAGGGGCACGAACTTCCAAGGTTCGTCTCCGACCGAAACCATCCCTTCCAATTCCCGCAGGAGGCTTCCCCACGAGGGCATCGGCTCGGCCACCCCGAGGCCGAGAATGCCAAGATTCGCCTCGCTCAAAATGAACGCGGGAATCGATATCCAAAACTGTGCGTACAAGACAGGCTTCAAATTTGGCAGCACGTGAATCCAGAACAGCCGCAGGCCGCGGATTCCCGAAGCCCGCGCCTGGCGTACAAAGTCAGAATCCCGGACGGAGCCTGCCGTCGAGCACAAAACGCGCGCGGCACTGGTCCAGCCGAGCAGACCCAAAATCAGAAACGTCACCAACACTGAGACCAGGGGCGAAACATTCAACGGCATCAGCGCGCGAACCGTGATCAGCAAAAACAGCCACGGCAGAGACAGAAAAAGATCGGTTACTGCCATTGCAGATTTTGCCCACGCTCCTCCGAGATATCCGGCAAGCCCGCCGATGAGCGCGGCCATCAACGTCGAGAGCAAAGCGGCTGCCGGAGCAAGCAAAAGCGAAATCCGCGTGCCATATAAGACGCGAGCAAAACGATCGCGACCGATATCGTCGGTGCCGAGCCAATGCGCGTGCGAAGGAGCTGCATCCGGCGCGTCACGGTATTCCTTGGCGTATCCCGCCGGAGCAACCCAGTTCGCCGCCAGAGACACTCCAGCGACGAGCAGCAGAACAGCACACGCCACCCTGCGCCAGATCGTCATGCTTCCTGGCCTCGAAGCATATGTCCGATTACATCGGCACCGGAGTTTGCCAGCAAGGTTACCAATGTCACCAGGATCGTGATGTTCATGAGCAGGGGGAGATCACGAGCGAGCGCGGCCTGCCATGCGAGTTGTCCGACGCCAGCTAGCCCGCAGAGAGCTTCGACAGGAATCGCGGCACCGATTGCGAGGCTAACGGAAACTCCGGCAACGGCGAGCAACTGCGCCCCGGCCACGGGCAGGACGTGCCAGAAGAGAATCCGAAGTTCGCTCAGGCCCTTGGCGCGGGCGGTGATGATATGAGGCAGGCTGTAGGCCTTTGCGAGGAGATTGCGCGCGTAACGGTAATCGCGCGGCGCGACAATCAGCGCGATCGCAAGGGCTCCCGGAACATTCCATAAGACGGAGAGCAACGCCAGCACCGCTGCGGGAAGGCACAGCAACGTTCCGGTGACGAGAGTTGCCGCTGCATCGTAGGCGAAGAATCGTAGCCACGCGGCAGTCAGCGCGAGGGCTAGTGCTGAGGACCAACTCAGAAGCAGGGCGATACAAACCATGCGAAGCGTGAGCGGCAGTCTTTGCCGCAGCAGCGTTGTCACTGGCTGTCCGAGCGAGAGCGACGTGCCCAGGTCGCCATGCATCGCGCGTTGCAGGGAGTGAAAATAAAAATGGAGAACGTTGTTTTCGGCCAGCCGTGCCCGGCGCAAAGATTGGATGCTTTCGGAATTCAGATGAGGATCGAGTTGAGCCTCATCGACGTCGAACCCCGGGGCGAGCCGCACGAGAACCGCCGAAAGCAGGCCTCCGAGTAAAACTACGGCGATGATCGTGAGTCCATGCCGCGCAATTCTCCGCCCCAGCATGGTCCATATCTCCTATTTCGCCGAGGCTCCCAGCGATTTGTTGTCTTCGCGCGCCGCTGCTTCGGCGTGGTGGACCTGTTTCATCGAGTACATTCGACGGTCAGCTTCGGCGAGCAACTTCTCGACGTCGGTGCCGTCTTGCGGGCAGAAACACATACCGACGCTCAGTGTAATGAGATCGCGTCCGCAGACATGCCGTCCGGACTCAATCGCAGCCTGATTGAGCCGCTCGGCTTTCTCGCGGGCGGCTTCGGCCGTTAATCCCGGGGCGGTGATGACGAATTCGTCTCCGCCCATTCGCGCGACGTAGTCATAACCACGGCACACATCTTTCAACCGAGCCGTGAATTCGCGCAGCAACTTGTCGCCTTCAAGATGGCCGAACGAGTCGTTGATCTGTTTAAAGCCGTCGATGTCGCAGACCAGGACAGCCAACGATGTTTTCATGCGGCGGCACCGCGCCACTTCCTGCGCCAGATGAACGAAGAGCGAGCGCGCATTCGGCAAGCCTGTCAGATAATCGGTTGTGGCCGAACTTTCTGCCTGTTGATATTTGAGAGCATTCTCGACGGAGAGCGCGACTTTCGAGGCGACCGCAAGCAAAATTCTCAGGTGATCGGGCGTGAACGCGTCCCGAGTGGCCTGATACATGGCCAAGACGCCCACCACTCCGTTCAGGCCTTCCAAAGGCACAACCAGCGCGGATTGCAGTGTCGTTTGCTTGCCGGGATCGATCACGTATCCCGCCTCGACCTGCGGATTGGCGTTCATGATGGGCTTGCAGTTTTCCGCAACCCATCCACATAATCCTTCGCCGACTCTGACTTTTAAAGACGACAGAGCGCGAAAATTTTCGCCGCTCACGAGCTCCGGCAGCAGCCAGCCATTGCGGTTGACGAAGACCGCGATCGAATCGTAGGGAATCATTCTCCGCAAGCGCATCGACAGGACGGAGAGCGTTTCGCTGAGGCTGAGCGAGACGCCGAGGTCCTGACTGAGCTCGAACATGGTCTGAGCTTCTTGCCGCGCCGAGGCGATCGATGTCAGGAAGTCTGCGTCTACCGGACCATGCGTCGGTTCGGTGCGCTCGAATCCGGCGGCAGGCGCCAGGCCGCGCTCCACGCGAACGGAGCGAGAAAGTCCCATCGTGGCGACGGTGTCTTCCGACATTTGGGCCATGCGCTCGAGTTCGATGTAGCGGCTTTCGAGAATCTCGACGATGCGCGGATCAAACCACGTGCCAGCCTTCTCTTTTACTTTGGCCATCGACTCGGAGAGCGGCAAGGCGGGGCGATACTGACGATGCGACGCGAGCGCATCGAGGCAATCGACAGCAGCAAGAATTCGCGCGCCGATCGGAATGTTTTCTCCCGAGAGGCCTTCGGGATAGCCAGTGCCGTCCCAGCGTTCGTGGTGCGATCGGACGATCGGCGCGACGGGATACGGGAATGCCACGCGCTCGAGAATCTCCGCACCGACGAGGGGATGAACTTTCATCTTCTCGAATTCTTCGGGCGTCAGCTTGCCTGGCTTGTTGATGATCTGTTCCGGGACCGCCAACTTGCCAATGTCGTGCAGTAAAGCGGCGGCGCGCAGAGCCTCGATCTGTCCTTCGTCCAATTCGAGTTCTTTCGCGACCTCGACGGCGTAGGTTCGCACGCGCTGCAAGTGCGTGTGGGTCGTGTGATCTTTCGCCTCGATAGCGAGAGCCAGAGCCTCAATCGTCCGCATATTCAGGGAAGCGATCTGCTCGACGTGCCGCTTTTCGACTTCGACTCTTTCTTTCTCAGCTTCCAGCCGTCCCAGATATAGGCGGTAGGAGCGGTAGACCCAATAAATCAGCGGGAGCACGAGCAAGGATGTCTGCCATCCGGCCGAGCCATTGACGATGCCAACAAGTCCGACTGCGGCCGCACCGACGAGGTAGTAAGGAAACGACCAGAAATAGCATTCTGACCAGATTCGGCGAGTCGACTTTCCTTCCGTCATCGCGATGACAACGGAGATGGGCATGGTGTTGGCAAAGAAGAAGACCAGCGCGGCAACCATCAACAGAATCGGTTTATTCGCACCAAATCTCTGCAATAGCCAGTGATAGGTCAGGTAAGTCAGGCAGCTGGCGTTCGCCATCATGCCCGCGACATTGAAGAGAACCTTGACGGGATCAAGGCGCTTGCGCGCCTGCCAGACGCTTTGAACCAGCGTCGCGGTGCAGCCAATGACGAGGGTCTCGGGGAGACTCAATTCGAGGACGCCGAGCAGAATGAAAAGAAAGTTCACCGACATCGTGCCGTCGATGCCGGGCAGTTGCACTTTGAGTCCGGAGGCCAGAAGCGCAACCGCCAGATAACAAACGAAGCGCACCAGGTCCTGAGACTGCCAATGCCACATGGCATGGCCCAGCACAAACATTCCAATCGACACGGTGATGCCGACGAATGCCTTTGTCTGCAGCGATAGACCGTCGTTTGCTTCTGTCATCGGGCTTGCGTACTCCGGCCGCAGAGACGCGCGAATTCCGCGACACCTTCAACCGTAGATCGGATTACAGAAAGATCTTTCGCTCGAGACCGAGCTTCGACCGCACCTGGGGGTGGTTTGGCCCTCGCCCGAATCGTATTGGAAGGATTGGCTTTCCAGTAGCTTACTGAAGTAACCCCCGGTGGTCACATAAGTGTTGCGCGAGTTTCGACGGGTGGAGGAAGATTCGCATCCCCCTGTTTGATTGGCGAGGACCTATTACTTTCGTTATGTCCCATAGGACTGGGTGCTCGGTCGAAGCTCTCCCCTTGTGTCAACATCATCCCAAACGCATTATGGCAACGCATCGCTATAGCTCGGAGCAACAGGGGCAGCCGACGGCTCCTCACAGAGGCAGCGCCGGGCCATCCCCGTCTTCGCCGGACACGGCGGTGTTCTATGCCGATCTTCAGGGTGAGTTTGGGGCGTGCAATGCGGCGTTCGCGCGTCTTCTGGCGTACTCGCCGGCAGATCTAGTCGGGCGCGATTTCGCAGCTCTATTTACCAAATCCGAAAGAGCGGGGCTGGAAGACCGTCTCGGCCGCGACATTCTGGCCGCAGTGACGGCCGAAGGGAACTATCGCTCAAAGCTATTCGCCCAGCCAAAGGTAGGGAAGACTTTTCCGGTCAACTTTTCTGTGACTGTCCTTCGGGATTCGGCTTCTACGCCCATGGCGTTAGTGGGCTTGGTCGAACCTGTGGCAGAAGATAAGACCGAGACAGAGGGATCTGAGGTCGCCATTGCGCCCGGCATTATCTCGCGGAAAATCGACGACACGGAATTCATTCTGGCCAGTCCAGTGATGCACCGGTTCATGAGCCTGGTAGACCGCGTCGCAGGACACAGTGAAACGGTTCTGATCACAGGCGAGACGGGGACTGGCAAAGAGTTGATTGCGAGAACGATTCACCAGTCTTCGCATCGTCGGAACCGCCCGTGGGTCGACATCAATTGTGCTGCACTGCCGGAAAACCTGGTCGAGAGCGAGCTGTTCGGATATGAAAGAGGCGCATTCAGCGGAGCTGAAACTTCCAAGCCGGGCCTGTTCGAGATGGCTGACAAGGGCACGCTCTTTCTGGATGAAATCGGCGAATTGCAGCTCCAGACGCAGGTGAAACTGCTGCGCGTGCTTGACGGGCAGCCGTTCTACCGTCTGGGCGGACATCGCAAGATCAAGGTTGATGTTCGAATCGTTGCGGCCACGAATCAGGATCTCGAAGCAGCTGTAAAAGAAGGCCGCTTCCGGCAGGATCTCTTCCATCGGCTCGGGCAATTTCAATTGCGCGTACCGCCGCTGCGTGAGCGGCCGGAAGACATTGTTGCGCTGGCCGAATATTTTTTGCGGTTGAAGGCGTCGAACAAGGGCTTTTCAGAACAGGCGATCTCGGCGCTTCTGTCACACGGCTGGCCGGGGAACATTCGCGAGTTGCGGAATCTGGTGGCGCGCCTGGCGATGGAATCTCCCGGACGAGAGATCGATTTTCCACGCCTCACGGCGGCGCTGGTGGGCGGCCCGGCGGCCCTTCGCCAGACAGCTTCCATGCCGGTCAGCAATCTGGAAAGCATGGAAGAGCAGATGATCATCAAGGCTCTGGAGCGCACGGGCGGCCAGAGAACCCTGGCAGCCGAACAACTTGGGATTTCCCGTCGAACCCTTAGCCGAAAGCTAAAGGAATACAGCATTAATTTTGCGCCCGGGGAAAGCAGCCCCTCTCTCGGCTTCATCAGCAACGAGCAACAGAAATTCTTCCGCGCTCAGGTTGAAACCGAGGTCACAGTGCGTAACGCCCAGGGGGACGAAACCCGGGTCAAGGGGGTCAATCTCAGCACCGGCGGCATGGGACTGGACGGTCTGAAAGAGCCGTTACGATTTTCCGGTCTGCTGGACGTGAGCTTTAATCTCCCGGAATCGGAGGTTCATTTCCAGGCCAAAGCGCGCCTGATGTGGATTGGCGATCAAGGACGCGTGGGGATCCGGTTCGCGGTGATTGAACCCGCGCTCTTTGAGGAACTCCAGCACTGGACGAACCGGAAGATGAAAGACGAAGGCTGGGATTTTCTGGTATAAAACTTTTCTCTCTCCTGCGCAGGGTCAGCCTACCGTGTGCAGGAACTTTCATTATTGACACTCCCTGCAAGCGAACCCAGAATAGTTGAACTCCCCAGGGCTGGGTACAGATCTTTGCGCGCCTAGACGTCACCCGCCTCAGTAATTTGCAATTTTGCAAAACTAGCTTTCCTCGGAGCTTACGGCCAGCTGCGGTCTGTCCAGAGAGACTCCCGGGAGTGGCCGAAAACAGCCTCGAATCGGGTCTCGAAATCTCCCGAAACAGGCATTCTTGTATCCGCTGGAGAGCCCACGATGGACGTTCTGAAGCGTCGCATTCTTCCTGGTTCTGCGTCTTGCATTCTGCTAATCGTTGCTTTCACCTCAATTGCCTTCGCGCAGCAGACCACCGAGATTTCGTCCACTCCCAGTTCGCTCTCATTTGCGAATACGTACGTGGGCAAAGATTCGGGAAGCAAGGTGCTGACGATCAATAATCTGACGACCAGCGGCACAATAATGATTGAGACCGTTGCCTTTGACTGTCCCGGAGAGTACGGGATCTCGTCGGGGGTAGCGCCATTTCAGATGGGTCAGGTCCAGAAGATTACGCATTACTCGGTCTTCTTTCAGCCTTCTGCGGCACAAACCTACAACTGCAATTTCATCCTTACGCTTGGCGACGGCACCTATCTGGATGTTCCCCTGAGCGGAACCGGGTTGACGGGCGGTGCGGCAGCGAGTGTCAGTCCGGCAAATTTATCGTTCTCGAATCAGAGTGTGGGATCGACGAGCGCGGCGAAGACCGTCACGATTACGAATACCGGAACCAGTAACCTGACGTTGAATACTATTACGCTTTCACCGCCGAGCTTCACCACCAATTCGGTGACTTTGCCGGCCACGATTGGCCCGGGATCGAGTCTGCCCGTTTCGGTTTACTACACTCCGAGCCAGACGGTCTCGGAAACCGGAGCTCTGGATTTCACCTTCAATGAGGTTCCGGACGTCGGAAGTTCTCTGAGCGGGAATGGCGTCGCGGCCACTACACTGGCGATTTCTAATAATCCGATACTGCCGCAGGCAACCCAGAGTTCGGCGTACTTGGCGACAATGCTCGCGAGCGGAGGCACCGGCCCTTATACATGGCTGCTGGCTGGAGGTTCGACGCTGCCGTCTGGGCTCACGCTTTCGACGTCCGGTGTCATCAGTGGAACGCTTGCGTCTTCGGTGGCGGCAGGGAATTACACATTCACCTTGCAGGTCACGGATACCTCCACTGGATCGACTGCCAACAGCACGTTTACTTTGGGAGTCTGGGCCAACCTGGGCGATAACTGCAATGATCTTTCGTTTGATGTTCCCAACACGACGACTCCCATGGTGGCGCTCAATGATTTGGGGACAGGAACATATCAGGGTTATGAAGGCGGCTTGTATCCCAACGGAAGCAACGTGCGTCCCGCGTCGCACGATTCCGATGGCGTAGCCTTCGCGCAGGGCATTGTGCCCCTCGATCAGAACGGCAACTACAGTCCGACCGGAAAATACGTCTTCATGGCGATTGGAGAATCGACGGCGCAGAACGAATTCAGCCGGTTCCTCCCGATCGCGAACTCCGATCCCGCTAAGAGCCCATACCTCGTTCTGGTAAATGGAGCGCAGGGCGGAGCTACCCCCAACAATCTCACCACCACAACTTCCGCTTACTGGGCGACCGTGTTGAACAATTATTTGCCGCAGAACGGCGTGACTCCACAGCAGGTCGTCGCGATCTGGATGGAGGACACCGACGGCATCGCGACTGGAACCTTCCCGACCGATATCTCGAGTCTGCAGTCGCAGTACGAGACGATTATGCAGACCATGCTCACGCTGTTCCCCAATCTCAAGCTGGTCTACTTCTCCTCGCGCGTATACGGAGGATATTCGAACGGCGTGGGAAGCCCCGACAATCCTGAGCCATATGCCTTTGAAGTCGCATATGCAGTGAAGTGGGCGATTCAGGATCAGCTGAATGGCAACAGCAACCTGAATTACAACCCAACCCTCGGGCCGGTCGTTGCGCCTTGGATGTCCTGGGGCCCTTATTACTGGTCCAACGGAATGCTGGGACGCAGCGACGGCACAGTCTGGGATTGCGAGGATTTCTCGCCGGACGGCACGCATCCTTCGTCGACCTACGGACAGTTAAAAGTCGCGAGTCCGCTGCTGAACTTCCTCAAGACGGATGACAGCACGACTCCGTGGTATCTGGCTCCAAACAAACTGCTGGCAGCGACGAGCGGGAATAACCAGACCGGGAGCGCCGGCAGCACGCTGCCGACTGCGTTGACCGTGACGGCCACCAATCAGGGCAATCCTGTGTCGGGTGTGAGCGTCACGTTTAGCGACGGCGGAGTGGGTGGCAGTTTTGGAACGCCGACGGCGACGACCGGCAGCAACGGCACGGCGTCAACGACGTATACTCTGCCTTCTACGGCGCAGACGGTTACGATTAGCGCCACAAGCAATGCCTATTCGACAGCTACATTCACCGAGACTGCGACCGCCAGTGTCCAGACACTCACCGTGAACAGCGGGAACAATCAGAGCGGAGGCACAGGGACGACGCTGCCTACTGCCCTGAGCGTGCTGGCTACTATCAATGGCAATCCTGCTTCGGGCGTCAGTGTTACGTTTAGCGATGGCGGCGCGGGCGGCACGTTCGGCACGCCCGTCGCGATCACCGGCAGCAACGGGATCGCGTCCAGCACTTACACGCTCCCGTCGGCTGCGCAGACTGTCACGATTACTGCGACAAGCACGGGTTACTCGACCGCAACATTCACAGAAACGGCGACTGCAAATTCTCTGGTTCTTGGAATCTGCGGTGGGAACAATCAGAGTGGCAACACCGGCGCAACCTTGCCCATCGCCCTGTGTGTAAGCGCCACGAATAACGGCGTGCTGAGTTCTGGCGTGAAGATCACCTTCAGCGATGGCGGAGTTGGCGGGTCATTCTCAGCCGGAACGGTCACGACTGGAACGGGAGGGAAGGCGTCGACACGGTACACGCTGCCACCGACAGCGCAGACTGTGACTGTGACTGCGACCGCCGCTGGCTACACGCCGATCACATTCACCGAGACGGCGGTTTCGGCTGTCGTGACAACCTTGACGGTTTCCTCGGGAGGACGACAGACGGGCACAGTGGGCACGACCTTGCCGCTTCCGATTGTGATCACGGCCAAGAATTCCTCTGGGAAAATCGTCTCAGGCGCGTCGATCACCTTTGGCGACGGGGGATCCGGCGGCAGCTTCAGCCCGAATCCCGCGGTCACCAACAGCAAGGGACAGGCGTCGACCTCGTACACGCTTCCGACCGTGCCCAAAGCGACGATTACCGTGACAGCCTCCGACGGCAGCGCGAGCGTTACGACACAGGAGAAATCAGTTGCCGGCTCTCCGGCGAATTTCACGATCGTTTCAGGCAACAACCAATCAGCCAATCCGAAGACGTTGTTGCCGAAAAAGCTGGCCGTATTAGTGACCGACCAGTACAACAACGCGATCTCCGGCGTGACCGTCACATTTACAGATAACGGTGCGGGAGGCACGTTCTCTTCAACGAATCCAGTTACGGCGACCAATGGGCAGGCTTCGGTCAGCTACACAACGGGATCGACGGCGGGTAGTGTTACGATTACCGCGACAACAGGAAGTTTGGCGCCGTTGAACTTCACGGAGACGGTCAAGTAGAGCGATTCCGATCGCAGAACAAAAGGTCTCTCCACTCCGTAATGCCTTCCGCTTGGCGGAAGGCATTGCGACGGTCGAGATGACAGTTTTAAGAAATCTGCCAGACGGTATCGAGTAGAGTCCCGTCCACCCATTTAACAACCGCGACGGGACGATCTCCGCGCTTCGGCCGCGCCGGCCTCCCGCCACAGATGCGCTCGACTTCCCGCTTGATCTCCGCGAGCGAGCGGATCGGCAACTTCGAGCCTTTCATCAAATCAATCAGGTCCTGGCGCCGCGGATTGATGGCGATGCCGCGTTCGGTCGCGACTACATCGATCATCTCTCCCGGACCGCATAGCGTGGTCACCTCATCGACAATTACCGGAATGCGGTCACGGAAGGATGGAACTGCGAGGATCGTGCACCGGGAGTCGAGACAATTCTGCCAGCCTCCAATGCCGTGAAGCAAGCGGCCATCAGAGTGCGTGACGACATTGGCATTGAAGTTCGTGTCGACTTCGGTTGCGCCGAGAACGACGGCATCAATCAAGGAAGCGAAGTTTCCCTTGCCGTGATAGTTGTAAGACGTGAATGGCGAAGTCGCGACGTGCCGCGCATTGCCGGCGATCGAACGAACTCCGTCAAGGTCGAACGTCTGTCCGTCGAGAATGTAATCGGTCAGCCCTTCTTCCAGCAGTTCGACTAGATACTTCGTCGAACCTCCGCGGACGAATCTTGCCTTTACCCCGGCCTGTTTCATCATCTGCTTGAGATAACTCACGAAGGCAAGGGCGATTCCTCCGGAGCCGGCTTGAAATGAGAAGCCATCGCGCATGATGCCAGCGTCGCGCAGAAATCGGGCCACGAATTCGGCGATGCGCAGACGATCTGGAGAGCGAGTGATCTGCGTTGTGCCCGAGACGATTCGCGCTGGATCTCCGATCGAGTCGACTTCAACGACGTAGTCAACATTGTTCCCCTGAATCTGCCAGGGTATGCAAGGGAAGGGCACGAGATTGTCGGTGACAACGATGACGTGGTCGGCGTAGATCGAATCCGCAAGCGCAAAGCCGAGAGATCCGCACGCGGACTTGCCATGCGACCCGTCGCAATTGCCGAATGAATCGGCCGTAGGCGCGGCGATCAGCGCGACGTCAATGTGGACCTCGCCATCCTGAATCGCCTGCCACCGGCCTCCATGAGAGCGAAGCACGCCCATACCGCGCATCTTGCCCTGGGTACAGTAATCGCCCAACGGTCCGTTCATGCTGCCTTCGATGTGGTCGATCACGCCGGACTGCATCAGTTCGATTGCGGCCTTTTGCGATGGGAACGATGCGCTGGGAAACCACGTCAGATTCTTGACGCCGATGCGGGATGCGGCTTCCAAAGCCATCAACGCGACGCGGTCACCATCGCGAAGGTGATGGTGAGACGAGATGACCATGCCGTCGCGCAGGCCGCATTTGCGTAGTGCGGTTTCAAGGTCGGGAAGGCGTTTGTCGCCATTGGCGGGAAAATCTGCCGCGGTGCGGATGGGCGGTGCGGCCTTGGCGCCAACGGGACGATACTTGCCGACGCCCATGAAAGCGATTTGGTGGCGTCCGTTGACCGCCTCGGGAACCATTCGCTCGGCGGCGTTCGCAGCTAACTCCGTTTTCTCGATGACAGGCATAAGGTTTTCTTCTCTGAACTTAAGAGATCAGGCCCATCGCCTGGGCGCGGGCGATCAGCTTCAGCGCGCGTTGCACGACCGGAGGATCAACCATCTTCGAGCCGAGGCTTACCACCCCGATTCCGCGTTCTTGCGCTTCGTTATAAGCGGCCACGATCTTTCGCGCGCGCTCGATTTCGGCGGTCGATGGAGCGAAGGCTTCGTGAATCACTGGAATCTGCGTGGGGTGAACGCATCCCATGCCTTCGAATCCGAGAGCTCGTGAGTTCAGCCCCCAGGCGCGAAGTCCATTCATGTCGCCCACGTCGCCAAAGACAGAATCGATGGCTTGAATGCCTGCGGCGTGCGCAGCGTTGACGACCCGTTGCCGCGCATAAAGAGACTCGGCTCCGGCGGAAGTCTTCACCACGCCAAGGTCGGCCGTATAGTCCTCGAGGCCAATCGTCAGTGCCACGATCTTATCGCTCGCCTTTGCGATGGCGAGGGCGTTTTCAATTCCGAGCGCAGATTCGAGAATCGGCATGATCCAAATCGGGCGCGTGATGCCGTAATCTGCCTTGATTTCGGCGATGCGCGTGGTCACTTCGAGCACCTGACTCGGCGTCTCGACTTTCGGAATGAGGATAAGATCGGGGGATTCCGGCACGACTTCGTTCAAGTCTTCGAGGCCGAGGGGAATCTGGTTGATGCGGACCATCCGCTCGCATTCGAGAAAATCGACGGCGCGAAGGGCGTTGCGCACGACGAGACGCGCTGCATCTTTCTCGCTCACGTGAACCGAATCTTCCAAGTCGAGAATGATTCCGTCGGCGCCATGCAGCGCGGCGTTGATGAAATATTTTGGTTCGCTGCCTGGGATGTACAAACGCGATCGGCGAACGCGGTCGCGGGGGGAAGGTTCCGGGAGACGGAGGCGATCGGGAAGAACGCGGGTGTTTTGTCCGAGCCCGGCGTGACGAACCGCGGCTTCGATGCGCGCCGCGATGACGAAGGGAAGCGCGCCTTCATCGTGAATTTCGACGTGAGCATGCCGCACTCCGAGCGCTTCCAGCACCTCTTCTGCTTGGCGCCGGATGGATTCGCCGTAGTAGGTCTTCACTCGAGATTCGATGTCGACGTCAATCCCGCCTCTTTCGTGAATTTCGATTCGAACCTGAAGATCCGATCTGACGTCGGGGCCGTAGTGTCCGGCAGTGCCGGTCCGGGTTTCGGTTGCTGTAGGCATAGAATTTCCATCATGCGTGAACGTGCGCGAGCTCGGGCAGAGTGTGGGATTCGCGTCCCGATAGTCTTTCGATCACCGCATCCGTCATCTGAATCGTGCTGGCTGCTCCCTGCGTGATCGCCTTGGCTCCTCCGGGAATGCGCATCATGTCGTAGGTGCGCACTTTACCTTCTTTCACTACTTCGGCAATCGCACTCCGAATTCGCTGCGCCTTCTCGATTTCGCCGACATGCTCGAGCATCATGACGGCAGAGAGGAACATGGCGATGGGATTGACGATCGGTGGTTCAAGTTCTGCATATTTCGGAGCAGATCCGTGCGTCGGCTCGAACACGGCGACTTCGTCTCCGATATTTCCCGAGGCAGCGAATCCGAGGCCGCCTATGAGTCCGGCGAAGGCATCGGAGATCACGTCTCCGAAAAGGTTCGAAGCGACGATGACTCCGTATTCCTCGGGATTCTTGGTAAGCCACATCGTCTGGGCATCGATATTTGTGGACCAGAGCGTGATTCCCGGATATTCCTTCGCGACGGCTTTGGCTTCTTCCTCCATCATGCCGGAGGTCTCGCGCAGGACATTCGGCTTTTCGCAAATCGTGACGGACTTGTATCCATACTTCTTTGCCCAGTCGAATGCGGCTTTGCAGATTTTGCGAGCGGCGGCGCGAGTGATGATCCGAACGGAAATGGCAAGATCGGCTCCAGGAACATTGGCGAATGGCTTGAACTTCGAGTGGGTGGCGAGCCCGGCGCGAACCTGCTCTGAAGGATTTGTCCATTCCACTCCAGCATAGAGGCCTTCCGTGTTCTGGCGGAAGACGACGACGTTCACGAAAGGCTCTTCGAAGCCTCCGCTGGCTCGCTGGCGAATGAAATTCAGAGGATTTCCTGGGAACGAAATGCAGGGCCGAATGCAGGTGTCGAGATTGAACTTCTGCCGCATGGTTACGATGGGGCTGAAATAGGAGTAGCCCTTGCCCCGCAGCTCCGGAACCAGCTCGGCTTCCGCCTGCTTTTTGGGCTTGGAAGTGATTGCCCCAAATAGACCGAGCTTATGTTTCGCAAGCAAATCTGTCGTACGTTGCGGAAGAGCGTTGCCCTCGCGGCACCAGCAATCCCAGCCGATGTCGGCATGAACGTACTCCGCATCGAACTCGGCGGCCTTCAAAACCCGGATAGCCTCGGGAAGAACCTGATTGCCGATTCCATCTCCGGGCATCGTGACGACAGTATGCTTTGTCATAGATTTCTAGTCTCCTGAAACTCCAGCGGGCTGGGGTTGGGATTGGTTCTGCTCGAGACCTAACTTCGTCTTGACTACGTTCTCGGCGCCGCCCGCAATCACCAGCGATTGCGGAACATTTCCCAGCGCAGGGAAAGCGAAGTTTTCCCCACCCCAGCGGAGAGTGCTGGTGGTGAAATCGATTTCGACATTCTGGCCGGGAATGATCGTTTTCTCGTTGGCGCCAATCTCATCCGCGAACTGTTCGCGCAAGCGCTTGACGAAGTCCGGAACCTCGATGCAAAGAAATCCGTTGTTGTAGGCGTTGCGCAGATATGTTTGCGAGAAGCTGCCCGCGATGATCAGCGGAATGCCTTTCGCTTTGAGGCAAGAGACGGCCTGTTCGCGGCTCGATCCGGTGCCGAAGTTGAATCCTCCGACAATGATGTCGCCGCTACGAACGCGGCCCGAGAACTGCGGGTCGTAATTCTCCATCACCACGCGCGCCATCATCTGTGGCGTCATGTCGTCGCGATAGGTGTAATCCTTGCCGTAGATGGCGTCGGTATTGATGTTGTCCTGCGGAAGGAAGATGAGGCGGCCGCGGACGCTTGCGAGGAATCCCGGCAAGATTTCAACTTTCTCTGCTGGGGCAGCCGCGCTTTTGAATTCCTGATAATTGCGAACCACAGCGCGCTCAGAAAAATGCCGCGGTCCCGTAATATATCCGGCAATCGCGGAGGCCGCGACTACCTCTGGACTGGCCAGATAGCATTGCGCATCGCGCGATCCCATGCGCCCTTTGAAATTACGGTTTGTAGCAGATATGCCAACCTCTCCGCCTTCGAGCAGGCCTGTCCCCAAGCCAATGCAGGGGCCACAACTCGGTGGAAGAGGGATTGCGCCGGCGTCGGTCAGGGCCTGCCAGACTCCCCGGCGCTCTGCTTCTTCCTGTACCCACGCGCTCGCGGCACCCACGTAGAGCCTGACGTCTTGAGCGACTTTCTTGCCGCAGAGCACCCACGCGGCGGCTTCCAGATCGTCAATGCGAGAGTTCACGCATGAGACCAAATATGCTTTCTGGATCGCAATTCTCTTGCTTTCGATTTCGCTGAGAGATTGCGTCGTCTGCACCGAGTCCGGACCCGAGACGTGGGGCGTGACCTCGCTGAGGTCAAGTACGATGCGGGCTGCATAAGCTGCGTCAGGATCAGCCTGAGGCGGATCGGCGGCCCAGCGCTGGATTTCTTCTTCGGTGAATCTTTCCGTACCTTGTTCGCGCAAGCGCAGCCGCATGCGCCGGAGGTAGCGGAGCGTGATTTCATCGACGGGAAACCAGGCCGCGATTGGCCCCCATTCCGTGCTCATGTTGGAAATCGAAAAGCGATCGTCCATGGAAAGAGTAGCTACGCCCGGTCCGGAGAATTCGATCGCGGCGTTCAGCGC
>DATJOA010000030.1:0-56568 GCA_035507635.1 Candidatus Acidiferrales bacterium | reverse complement strand
CGCTACAAGACCGAATATCTGGAAGCGACTTTCTCCGACACGATTTCGATTTACCTGCTCTCTCTCTATCTCGACGTCGATTACTATGATCTGCGCGAGCGCGATTACCCGCTGCTCGCCCCGTCTGCGCTTGCGGAACGTTTGCGGAAAGTCGCGGAATTATTTCCGCCGAATTCCGGATTCGAATTCGCCGTCTTCTACAAGCGCCGTGCCTGATGGTTCGAGCAGTCCCATGAACGCCGCCCCTCGATCTCGTTCTCCTCACTTTTACGGAGTCCTGGTGCGTGCGTTGCTCATCACCTTCGTCGCAAGCCTGTTGGTCTTCGCCGTGACTCTTCTGTTCTCAATTTTCGGCGTCGTGATTACCGGAGCGCTGTACCACAGGCATCCCGACATGAGCATCGCATATCGCGACGTTGCGATACCTGTCGGCATCGCTGCCGCCGCGATTATTTTTGTCTTCGCGCTGATCAACGAAATCCGCCACTACCGCCAATCCAAAACTCTCACCGCGATCGAGAGGATGAACTAGCTCGTGCCCATCCGCATCGCGATCCCCATGCCGCACTCGACCGACAAGGAGTACGGCGAGCGGGCCATTCCGCAATACGAACACGCGGTCGCGCTCGCCGGTGGCGATCCGGTTCGCATCCCACTCGATCGTTCCGATACCGATGTCAGAAAGCTGATCGAACATTGTGACGGCGTCCTTCTCCCCGGCAGCAATGCCGACGTGGACCCGGCGCGCTTCCGGCAAGAGCGCTCAACGCACACGGCGGCCGCTGATCCGCGCCGCGATGAAGTCGATGATCTGCTGCTCGAGGATGCCTACGCCCAGCGCAAGCCTGTGCTCGGCATTTGCTACGGCTTGCAGAGCCTGAACGTGTTTCGCAAAGGATCGTTAATCCAGCACATTCCGGACTTTCTTCCGGACGCGACGCGCACGAAAGTGAATCACGAGGCCGGAAAGAAAGTTGCGATCGCGCACACGGTTGAAATCGAGCCCGCCTCACTGCTGGCCAGAATCGTGTCCGACAATGACCCAGTTTGGAGGCCTGACGCCCGAGGTCCAGTTGTCGTGCCGGTGAATTCTTCGCATCATCAATCGGCGGACGCAATTGGCGAGGGCTTGCGCATCGTCGCGCGCTGTCCCGACGACGGCATCATCGAAGGCCTTGAGGGAACGTCAAAGGATCATTTCGTGGTCGCGGTGCAATGGCATCCCGAGCGCTCAGTCGAGCAGGACGAGCCATCCCTCGCGATTTTCAAGGCGTTGATCGAAGCGGCAGCGAATCGAAACGGGGGGTGAAGAAACTCGGCGCAGAATCGGTTATTTCTTTTTCTTGCGTGCAGTCTTTTTTTTCGACGGCGTCTCCTGCAGAAGCACGACCACGTGCGCCAGCGCGGTGTTGTCGAGATTCAGTCCTTCCGGAGTCTTCGCCTTCAGCCCGACACAATCAGAGTGGATGCCGAGGATATCTGCCACGCGGGTGCGAATTGCAGCGGAATGCGGCCCGATCTTCGGCGCAGACAGAATCAGACTGGCATCGATGTTTGCAACGCCGTACCCAGCTTCGCGAACCCGCTTGATGGCTTCGCGCAAGAAAACAACCGAGTCTGCGCCCTTCCATTTGGGATCAGACGGCGGGAACAATGCGCCGATATCCGGAGCAGCAACGGCTCCCAGCAAAGCATCCGTGATGGCATGCAGCAGCACGTCCCCGTCAGAATGTCCGCCGAGCCCTTTGTCGTGAGCGAGCATCACGCCGCCAATCTTCAGCGGAATGCCGGTGTGGAATTCGTGCGAGTCAAAACCGTATCCGATGCGAGTCGCTGGTCGTTGGTCGTTCGTCTTCGGCATTCTTGGGTCGAGTGGGTCGTTACTTTCTAAAATAAAACTCCGCGAGTTCCATGTCTCCTGGAGTCGTGATCTTGATGTTTCGCGGTGAGCCCATCACTACGGCGACCTCATGTCCCGAGCGTTCGGCGAGTGAGGCCTCGTCTGTGCCCATGAAACCGTCGGCGGCCGCTTCGTCGAACACTTTTTTGATCACGCCGTAGCGGAATCCCTGCGGAGTTTGCGCGAGCACAACTCCAGCACGCGGAATCGTCGCCTTGATGATGGCGCCCTCTGAGGTTCGCTCCACTTGCTTCACGGTATCGACGGCCGGTAATCCGGCGATTGCCGCGCCATATTTTTTCGCAGCCTCGATCACTTCGCGAATGATTTCAACTGTCACCAGCGGCCGCACCGCGTCGTGGACGAGCACAATGTCGTCCGGAGCTGCGCTGACTGCGTTGAGCGCGTGCTCGACGGATTGCTGGCGGTGCTCGCCGCCTGTGACTAGCTCGACTTTCTTGCGGAGTATGCCGCTCGCGTCTTTTTGCAGGCGCTCGCGGAAGCCCTCAATTTCGTTTTCCCGCAGAGCAACCCAGATTTCGCTGACCTCGGGCACGTCGGCAAACTTCCGCAGCGTGTGAACGAGAATGGGCGTGCCCGCCAGTTCGAAGAATTGCTTGGATGGCTGCGGTTTTTTGGACTTGGCATCCATCGCGCTTGGGACAGGGGCCATTCTCGTTCCAAGTCCTGCAGCGGGGATGATGACGACGACCTTCATGGCGGGCTGTAAGTATACGAGCGGAGTAGCGCGAGTTCAAATCGGGTTCACTTCCGAGACAGCGAAGAACGATGACGGACCTGCTCTAACGATGTCACCGGTCCGTCATTCGTTTCGTGGTTAAGACGCTCCCTGCTTCGAGTCGACCGCAGGAGACACTGGAACCGCGGTAGGTCCCGGCGCAGCGACCGGCACCGTAGCTGTTGCGACCGGCGTGGCGGCGCTGGGTTGGCGCGAGTACACAGCGCGCTCGTCCCACTTGCCAAAGATCATTTTTCCGGCAGTCGTCTGCAGGACCGATGTGACCGAGACTTCGATCGTCTTGCCAATCATCTTGCGGGCATTGTCGACCACGACCATGGTGCCGTCATCCAGGTAAGCGACTCCCTGGTTGTATTCCTTACCTTCTTTAAGGATGAAGACGCGCATGGTTTCGCCCGGCAGCACGATCGGCTTTAGCGAGTTGGCCAGCTCGTTGATATTCAACACCTCGACTCCCTGGAGCTGCGCAACTTTGTTCAGGTTGAAGTCGTTGGTGATGATCTTGCCTTCGTAGACCTTGGCCAGTTCGATGAGCTTGAGATCGACTTCGCGGACCGCTGGAAAATCATCTTCGACAATCTGGATCTGCAGGTTGGCGACTTTCTGCAGGCGTTGCAGAATGTCGAGACCGCGGCGGCCGCGATTGCGTTTGAGCGAGTCGGCAGAATCGGCGACAAGTTGCAGCTCCCGCAGCACAAATTGTGGAGTCACAATGACGCCGTCGAGGAAGCCGGTTTCGGCAATGTCGGCGATGCGCCCGTCGATGATGACGCTGGTGTCGAGAATCTTGTAGCTTTTCTTGCCCTGCTTCTCGCCGCCAAAGATTCCTCCCAGAGCCGCCAGGTTGAGCAGGTCGCCCTTGTTCGCGCCCACGATCAGGCCGACGTAGGCCATCAGCAACATGACGAGGATCTGGAGGAAGCTTTGGGTACGGCCCTCGGGCACACTGCTACGGATGACCAGCGCAAACAGGTAAGCGCCGCAGATTCCGAGGATGCTCCCGATGGCTGCTCCGATCAGCCGCTTGAGGCTGACCGTGCGGAGCTTCCATTCGAAAAGAACGATCGCCGCGCCAATGATCGCCCCGACTCCGGCGTCACGAACAGGAGAAAGCCCAAAAGGAGTAATTTCGAAGCAGGTAACCGCTACAACGATTACAAAAAGAAGACGTACAAAGAAGATATCCACGGCAAACCTCCCCGCGGATGCAACTTTCCCCCTGGAACGTGGGTGGTGCACCCGTGCCAATTCCCGCTGCCCCAACGGGACTTAGCCTTACGAATTCGGGGCGTAAGAATAAGGGGAATGAATGCACGCCCCGCTTCCAACCTTGAGGGGCCGGTTGGAGGGAGTAAATCTAACGTCAAGAGTATATACCTGCGGATAGATGGCTGCGAAGATGCCGACTTGCGCCGGAAGCCAGTTCTTCTCTGCTTCTGTCCTGGTTCTAAGGCCTAGGGGGTTTTAGGGCATTACCGGGGAGTGTTTACAGCAAAATCCGGGTACGTTGCTTGCCAGGGCAAGGGCATCCTAGAAGCGCAGTTGCGAACTGCATTGAATGCAGTCGCCAGGCCCGTAGTAGCGGTCCACTTAGAATTCCGGAGGATACTATGACGCGAGCTTTGCGATTTCTACAGACAGGCAGCTTTTGCATCCTGATTGCGGGTTCTCTGGCCCTTTATGCGCAGGATGATAAGCGACAAGACGAGCAGCCGACCGACAAGCCTCGCCCTGAGATGAATCAGGACAAGATGAATCAGCCGCGGCAGGAAGAGGCGAAGCCTGAAAAGCAAGACAAGCAGGAACAGAAGGTCGAGAAGCAACAGGAGAAGGACCAGGAAAAGCAATCGCGCGAGCAGATGAAAGGCGATCGTCAGATGAATACTGCCCAGCAGGGACACGCGCATCCGGCGGGCAAGAGCGCGCACATTCCCGATGACAGGTTCCGCTCGAACTTCGGACGCAGCCACACATTTGTGGTGCAGCGTCCGGTGGTTGTTCAAGGCCAGCCTGGGTTTGTGTACGGAGGCTATTCGTTCGTGTTCGTGGACCCATGGCCGGCGGGCTGGGCTTACACGGATGATTGCTACGTGGACTACATCGACGGAGAGTATTTCCTGTTCGATCTGGCTCATCCTGGAGTGCGAATCGCTTTGTTCGTAGTGCTGTAACCGAGTCAGAACCGGCGCGGTGATGGAGCCCGCTCACGATCAACCAGTCGCGGAGCGGGCTTTTGCATACAGAGGCTGGGGGCCAAGGGTAGGTACGGTCGTTGCGCTGCTTCATTCTCCAGTGACCACTATGCACTGATCACCGCTTGCTCTAAACTTTTCCCATGAAAGCGCTCGTTCTTACCAGTCTCTCCGGGCCGGAAGCATTGCAGATTCAGGATTTCGCGAAGCCGACTGCGAAACAAGGTCAAACGATTGTGCAGGTCAAAGCGGGCGGCCTGAATTTCGCCGACCTGATGACGACGCATGGTGGGTATCCGGGAATGCCGGCTCCGCCGGTGGTCGTGGGCCGCGAGTTTTCCGGAGTAGAAGAAGCCAGCGGCGGACGAGTCATGGGCTACGCGCAGTGGGGCGCGTTCGCGGAACAAACCGCCGCTTATTCCAACATGTTGTGGAACATTCCGGATTCATTTAGCGATGAGCAAGCAGCGGCATTTCCGGTGAATTTCTTTACGGCCTACCTGGGATATTGGCAGGCCGGGATGACGCAGCCCCCACCAGCGGGGAAAAAATATCGCATACTGATTCACGCCGTCGCCGGTGGAGTCGGCACGGCTGCGGTGCAGATTGGGAAGCTGCTCGGAGTCGAGATGTACGGAACATCGTCGTCGGATGAAAAACTGGCGCGCGTGAAAGAACTAGGGCTGCAGCACGGGATCAACTACAAGCGGACCGATTACGAAGACGCGGTGAAGAATTTCACCCGCGGAGAAGGCGTGGATGCGGTGTTTGAAATGCTCGGCGGCGAGCATACAGCCAAGAGCCTGCGCTGCCTAAGCGATTTCGGGCGTGTGATTCAGTATGGGACGGCGACGGGGAAGACTCCGAAGCTGGATTTGCGGGCGATGTACGCGAAGTCGGGCATCGTGCAGGGATTGTGGCTGACTTATCTCTCGCAGAAGCCGGAGATCATGGAACCGGCGTGGAAGCGGCTCTCCGGATGGATCCAAGAAGGCAAACTCTCTCCAGAGATCGGACGGGTTCTGCCGTTTGAGAAGGCGGTTGAGGGATACAAGATGCTGGAAGAAGGAAAGAATTACGGGAAGATTGTGGTGAAGATTTCGTAATCGATGGGCGGTTCGGAAAATATTTATGACGAAGAAAACCGGAGTCACGCTCTACGAGAAGCCGACCTGAAGCACCTGCCGCGAGGTCAAGCGTGTCTTGATCGAACAAGGCGTGGAGTATGAGAGCGTCAATTACATTACGCATCCTTTGTCGGCGGAGGAGTTGAAGGGATTGTTACGCCGCGCGGGACTTAAACCGAATGACGTGGTGCGCACAAAAGAGGAGGCCTACCGGCAATTCGTCGCGGGAAAGAATTTGAGTGATGATGGATTGCTGAAGATTATGGAGGCGCATCCGGAGTTGATTCAGAGGCCGATTGTCGTGCGGGGTGACAAGGCGGTGCTGGCTCGGCCGGTGGGGAATCTGGCGAAGTTGGGAATCAGGTAAAGACGCAGCGGCGAGACGCCGCCACGACAGCCGCCGTGACGGCGGCGCTACGGCTCGAAGACCCATTCTTCGCTGACCAGGAAATTTGCGATCGAGCAGACGGCGATCGCGATGCCATTCGCCAGCAGGTAATTCATGTGTCCCTCGCCGACGAGGATTTTCATCAGCGCCAGATTGCCGAGGATCGAAACTGCTCCTGTAGTCAGGTTGAAGCGCAGAAGCCGCGGCAGGGAGCGGCGCCACGAGGATTCCACACGGTCCGACCACGTGAATTGTTCGTGCCAGACGAAATTGTGGATGACTGCGGCCTCGACGGCGACGGCAGTTGCGAGCAGATAATTGAAGCCCAGGATGCTGCGCAAGAAAAAGAGCGCGGCGAACTGAACGCCGATTCCAATCCCTCCGACGACGTTGAATTTGCACCAGCGAACGAGAATCGAAGTATGCGCACCCGGCCTCTGGCTCATTGCGGGATCCTTTCTTCTCCATAAAGCCGGATCGTGTTCTTCACCGTGAAGAAGACGACCATGAGACCCATGCCAATCAATCCGATCGTGCCGCCGACGTCGAACAGCCGGTAGTATCCGCCGAGGAAGTGGACCATGGGCTTCCAAAAGAGGGCCAGATTTCCGATGGCGAGCAGAATGCGGAGCTCGGTTGGTCCGAATCGCCAGAACGAGAGACGGAATTCTCCGAGTGCGTGCGTCGCCAGATAGGACTGGATCGAGAGCGTGAGGAAAGCGATCAGCAGGCCGACGGCGATCCAGGGATGCATGTAGCCGGAAAGCGCGAGGCCACCCATGAGGGCGACCGCGCCAAAGGTATCGACCATGTGATCGACGTAAAAGCCATAGCGCGGGCGCAGCCGCTGACGGACGCGAGCGAGGGTGCCGTCGAGGGAGTCGCCGATCCAGTTCAGGGCGAGGCAGGCGATGACTCCGAGGAGCGCGAGGCGATGCCAGGCCGCGAGGGCGTAGCAGGTACCGGCTCCGATCTGAGCGAGGAGGCCGAGGATCGTGAGATGATCGGGACCGATGCGATCGGGAGTGCGGGCGGCGAGCCAGAGCAGAGTGCGCTTCTCAACGGCCGCTACCCAGCTTTCCTGAACTCGCAGCATGTCGGGGAAGGGGCGCACGCGGCGCATCTCGAGGAGCACGCGTGGATTTACCTGTTCGCAGAATTCGGTCATGGTTTGGAATCTGGGGATTGCCATAGGTGCCTCCGGGCGCCTTTCAATTTGTTCGACGGGCCCTGCGGTCTCAATTTCGCGCAGACGGGCCGGGAGGACAATGCAGCGCGGGTCAAACGATGATCAAGATGCAAGTTGCTGAAAACAGGAGGAAATCTCGTTGAGGTCAAGCCACTGAGCGAGTTATCGCGGCATTGTCCATTCCGTGAGGACGAGCGGCCGAGTCGCCCGCTCGACAGCAACCGGGGCGGTGGCACTACTGCGGCGCTACGTTTCGCGAATTGCAGCTGAGAGCTGTTCAACGCTCCAGGCGATCTGGTCTTCGGCGATGATCGCGGGCGGGGCCAGCAGAATGTGGTCTCCGGAAATGCCGTCGACGCTTCCTTGCATTGGATAGACGAGGAGGCCGCGTTTCAGGGCTGCCGAGGCCACGCGGGAGGAGAAAGTCTGGTCTGGCGGGAGCGGACGCTTAGTAGATTTGTCGGCGACGAATTCGACGGCCCAGAGCAGACCGATGCCGCGGACATCGCCGACGGATTCTTCGTTCCGTAAACTCTGCAAGGCCTGCTGGAAATTGGAAGCCGCGCTTCCGGTTCGGTCGGAGTCGGCGGCCGCGACCAGTTCGTGCGTTCGAAGAAAGCGGAGGACAGCGCGTCCGGCGGCGAGTGAAATTGGATGTGCGTTGTAGGTGAAGCCATGCAGGAATGCGCCGGAGCCGGCGGCGATTGCATCCACAATCTTTTTACTTGCGATGACGGCGCCGAGCGGAGCGTATCCGCTGGAGAGGCCTTTGGCAGCTACCAGGATATCTGGCGCGATGTTCCAGTGATCAACGGCAAAATTGCGGCCGGAGCGTCCCATGCCGGTCATGACTTCGTCGGCAATGAGCAGGATGTCGTGGCGGCGGCAGATCTCGGCAATCGACTCGAGATATCCAAGTGGAGGAACGGCGGCGCCGAGAGTTGCGCCGCTTACGGGTTCGAAGATGAAGGCGGCGGCCTCGCCGTTGGCAGTCTTGATGGCATCTTCGAGTTGGGCGGCATAACGAGGGCCGCAGTTGAGGCAGTCGTCGGTGCAATGGAAAGCGCAGCGGTATGGATAAGGCATGCCGATGTGGGCGAATTCGCGAATCATCGGCAGGTAGATCTCGCGGCGGCGTTTGTTGCCTGAGACTGATAAGGCGCCGAGCGTAGCGCCGTGATAGCTCTGAGTGCGGCTGAGAATCTGGTGGCGATGGGAGTGCCCTGTTTCGACCTGATATTGGCGCGCGAGCTTCAGGGCGGTCTCGATCGATTCCGAGCCGCCGCAAGTGAAATAGACGGCTCCGCCGCGGAAATTTTCTCCGGCAAAAGTTAGTAATTCTTCGGCATACTCTTCAGCGACAGGAGTCGTGAATTGGCTGGTGTGAACGAATCCAAGTTTCGCCGCCTGCTCGGCTATTGCAGCAGCAATCGCTGGCACGCCGTGACCGATAAAGTTGACAGCGGCTGAGCCGGACAAGTCCAGATACTTCTGTCCAGCCGAATCCCAAATGTAGGCGCCTTCGCCGCGAACGGCGGACGGGAACTCTCTTCGGAACGTTCGTCGCAGGACAGAAGAGCGCGTCTTAGCAGGCGTGGAGGTGGGCACAAGAAATTATCGCACCACGTAGGTGGACGGAGACTCCTTTCACCCTCAACGCCGCGCTCATATCGACCTTTTTGGCTTTTGGCACATCTAAGAGATTAGCTACAAGATTTAGAACCGTCCCAAGTTAGAGCGGGAGGAAGTGTGTACCTCTTTCTTGCAAGGACGTTAGACGAAGGAGGTCATGATGGGGAAGATCCGGTTTCGACGTGTTGGAGTGTGTGGGCTGGCAGTGCTACTGGCGACTGCGACACTGTGGGCTCAGCAGGCGCTAAACGCCGCCGGCACGCCGGTACATCTGATTGTGACGGCGGAAGCGCACAAGGGAAATAATCCGCCAGAGATCAAGAAGGACGACGTCATGGTGTACGAGAGCAAGACGCGCGATACCGTGACCGACTGGATTCCAGCGACGGGAGACCATGCAGCGCTGGAATTATTCATCTTGATCGACGACAGCTCGAATTCAAGCCTCGGTTCGCAATTGCAGGACATCAAGCAATTCATCGGTCACCAACCCGCAACGACAAAAATCGGGGTGGCCTATATGCAGAATGGCATCGCAAAGGTCGTGGCGAATCTGACAGACGATCATGATGCGGCGGCAAACGCGGTACGGTTGCCGATGGGCATTGGCGGGGCCAATGCGAGTCCTTATTTCTCGTTGAGCGACCTAGTGAAGCGTTGGCCGGCAAGTAATGCGCGGCGCGAAGTGCTGATGATCAGCAACGGCATCGACCTTTATTACGGAATGTGGGACTTAGACGACCCGTACCTGCAGAGTGCGATTGACGACGCCGGAAAGGCGGGCATCGTCGTATCTGCCATCTACACACCTGGTGCGGGACACTTCGGCCACGACTATTGGGCGAGCTATTGGGGACAACTTTATCTGGCGGACCTGGCGGAAAAAACGGGCGGTGAAGCGTATTACATCGGCTTTACAGGAGCGCCAGTGTCGTTTGCTCCTTATCTAGACAGTTTGAGCCAGAATTTGCAGCACCAGTATTTCCTGGGATTTCTGGCTCAGCCGCGGAAGAAAGCTGGATGGCAGCACATCCGGCTCACCACTGAGCTTCCCGGGGTAGATCTGATTTCGGCGGGAAGAGTTTACGTCCCAGCGGGGCAGTAAGAATTCCCGTTGTGGTACTAGAGTACTGCCGGACGCGAATCGATCAACACTGATCGTTTGAGATTCCGATAAGATTGGAATTTATCGGGTCTCGATGACGAAGCTCCTGCGCTTTTTCCGGCCATCGCACCAACACACCGCGTTTTCAGCAACCCTGTTGTTGATCACGGCAGTGATGCTGTCGCGCGTGATCGGATATGCGCGCGATGCCTACATTGCATGGGCCTATGGAGCGGGCGGGGCGACCGACGCGTATGTCGCGGCGTTTACGCTGCCTGACTTCCTCAACTACATCGTGGCGGGCGGCGCAGCCTCGATCACCTTCATCTCGATCTACACAAAATTTCTGGCCGAGAAGCGCGAGGGCGAAGCGCAGAAGACATTTTCGATCATCATCACGGTGATGACGGCGGTGATGATCGTGGGAACGATCGCTGCCGAGATTTTTACCCCTCAATTCGTGCGCTGGTTCGTGAAGGGATTCACCCCGGAGAAGATCGAGCTTTGCATTCATCTGACGCGAATTCTGCTGCCGGCGCAGATCTTCTTTTATGTAGGCGGAGTCGTCTCGGCGGTCCTGCTGTCGCACCGGTTGTTCCTGTTTCCAGCGTTTGGGCCTCTGATCTACAACCTGTTCATCATTCTTGGCGGAGTCATCGGCGGACGGCATCTGGGGATCTCTTCCCTCGCATACGGGGCGCTGATTGGCAGCTTCAGCGGCCCGTTTCTTGCCAGCGTGATTGGAGCTGCCCGCATCGGTACGGGGTACCGTCCGTCGTTTGATGTGTCGAATCCGGCATTTCGGGAGTGGGTGAAATTGTCGATCCCACTCATGCTGGGCGTTTCGCTGGTGACTGTAGATGACTGGATTCTGCGGCACTACGCAGCGAGTGGGGTCGGGGATATTGCGCGTCTCAACTATGCGAAGCGGCTGTTTGCCGTGCCGATTGCAGTGCTTGGTCAGGCAACCGGGCAGGCATCGTTGCCATTTTTCGCGCGGCTGTTTAACGAAAATAAGCTGAAGGAATTCGCGCGTACGGTGAACGACTCCGTGTATCGCGTCTCGGCAGCCTCGCTTCTGGCGAGTGCATGGATGATGGCGGCGGCGCTGCCAGTGATCGATCTCGTGTATAGACGCGGAAGATTTTCGTTCGCGGATTCGCAGACCAGCGCGGTTTATTTTTTCTGGTTCTCGCTATCGCTGATTCTCTGGTCAGCCCAGGGACTTTATGCGCGAGCGTTCTACGCTGCCGGCGACACGCTGACGCCGATGGTAGCGGTCAGCGCGATTACCGTGATCTCGCTGCCTATCTATTCGGTGTTGTTCCATACCTTTGGAGTGGTCGGGCTGGCTTGGGCGTCGGATACGGGGATAGGTCTCAACCTGCTGGCTCTGGCCGGGCTGCTGCACTACCGAAAGCTGGTTCGAATCGGGGAAATGCGATGGGGGGAACTGGGCAAAGCTGCGCTGACGGCAGCCGTGGCGGGAGTCACCAGTTTCGAAGTGGCTAAGGCCGTGCCGATTGTCAGAGCGGGACACGGCAGCCGTACGGCGGACCTGGTGCAGCTAGGGCTGGTATCGGTGACATGGGCAGCGGCGGTCGCGGCGGGGCTGTGGCTGCTAGGATCGGATCTGCCGCGGGAGCTAAGGAGGCGTCGGGGGGCAGTGTATCCGTCGGTGGCGCAGGGAGAGAGCAAGGAGATCCTGGGAGCGGGAAGATAGCTCGAAGTGGACTTTTTGCGCTAAACAAGCTCAGGAACAGGGCATCCTATCGTAGTGCAAGATATACTTGGGTTCCCGGAGACGGTGATGGTTACGGCGGCAAAAATGGTTTCGATCCAAAAACTGGCCGAGGAGCTCCGTCGATTTCCAGAGGCTACGTTTGAGGAAGTTGAGCCGCTGCGGCGGTTTCTGCAGGAAACTCCAGTGGACGGCGACTCTCTGGCTCCCTACCTTAACTGGGACCGGCAGCATTACACGCGCAATCTGATCGACCGCACTTCGCTCTACGAATTGATGGCGATCTGCTGGGAAGTCGGGCAGGCCAGTTCTGTGCACAATCATCGCGACCAGAATTGCTGGATGGCGGTTCCGGTTGGGCGTTTGCAGGTTGAGAATTTCCATCTGGTGCATCAGGATATCGAGGGCGGACGCTGCACGCTGGAGCCGCTGAACACCGTCGAGATGAACATGCAGCATCCATGCGCGGTGAATCCCGCCGATCCGGTGCACCGCGTTATAAACCCTCGCGAATTCAATCAGCGCGCGGTGAGCCTGCACGTCTATTCGCGTCCGTTCGATACTTGCGTGGTTTATTCGCCCGAACAGGGAACGTGCGGCGAGATCAAGCTGCATTTCAACACGATGTTTGGAAAGAGCGCAGGGCAGTAGTTGCATGAAGCCTCGAACCTATCTGGCTGGGTTGATTGCAATCATGATGGCGGCCGGCGTGGCTTGCAAGAAGCAGCCGGCTCCGTCAACGCTGGACATGTCCGAGCATCTCAATCTCCCTTCCATCAACGGTGCCCCGGCTTCGGGAACGCAGACGGTGCTGGAGAAGACGTTCGATCTCAAGGTCTCGGCAATATTCCCGTTTGAAGTTCCGGCTCACGCCGCGCAGCCGCATTTGCACGGGATCTTCCAATCCTTCGCAGGGCAGGCGCATGGGCCATCGGACGAGACTGCAGACATCGGTTTTGCGATTCTGGATGAGTCTCAGCAAGCGGACGCGGCCGACAACCGGCCGACGCAAGCTCTGTTTTCAGTGGATACTTCGCACAATCAGTCGGTGAATTTTGATTTGCCGCCGACCGGAGAGCAGGCCGTGAAGTACTATCTCGTCTTCCGAAACGCGCAGGGCAGCAAGAAAAACAGGTTTGTGCAAGCCCACTTCCGCCTCGATTTCTAGCGCGGAGCTGCTGCTAAACTAAGGAAGTTGCCTCCCCGCAAGAAATCTCCGAATGGCGCAGCGGCCGATCTCCCTGCCGAGACTAAAGCCCCGGGAACGACTAGTTCTGCGTCTCCAGCCCAGGGCGAGAAGAATACTGCGCATGGACGTATCTATCTGATCGACACCATGTCGTTCATTTTCCGCGCCTATCATGCGATGGCGCGGCAGCGGCCCATGTCAACCAAGACGGGCCTGCCCACCGCGGCTATTTATGTTTTCGTGAACATGCTGCGGAAACTGCGGGACGATTTTTCTCCCGAATACCTTGCGGCCGTTTTTGATGTCGCCGGCCCAACGTTTCGCGATGAGCAGGGCGAGACGCTGGGGACGATTCGCAAATTCGACATAAAGACCCAGACTTTTACCGAAGTCGAATACAAAGGATATAAAGCCAACCGGGCGGCGATGCCGGAGGATCTGGTGCAGCAGGTTCCATATATCAGGCGGGCGCTTGAGGCATATCGCATTCCGATGATCGGCGTGACCCGATTCGAAGCGGATGACGTTATTGGAACGCTCGCCCGGAAAGCGGCTGAGGCTTCGCACCCGGTGTACATCGTGTCGAGCGACAAGGACATGATGCAGCTGGTGAACGAGAAAGTGCACATCCTGAATCCGCCAAAAGAGAACCTCATCTGCGATGCGGCGAAGGTGGAGGAGATTCTCGGTGTGCCGCCCGAGCGCGTCATCGATGTCATGGCGCTGCGGGGAGACTCGATCGATAACATTCCCGGGGCTCCCGGCATCGGCGACAAGGGATCCGTTGAAATTATCAAGCGCTTTGGGACGGTTGAGCAGGCGCTTGAACGCGCCGCCGAAGTGGAGCGCAAGACCTATCGCGAGTCGCTGCAGAACAACCGCGAGGCGATTCTGTTCAGCAAGAGCATGGCGACGATCGACACGAACGTGCCAGTGGAACTGGATGTGGACTCCATGCGGGTTGGTGATCCGGATGTCGACGCCTTGCGGGGGCTGTTCACCGAGCTCGAATTCACTTCGCTGCTGAAGGAACTGTTGCCGGTTGTCGAAGTCAGCGGCACGGATTACATCGAGGCGAGATCCGTTGCGGATATCGACAGAGTGCTGAAGGCGCTCGGCAAAACTGGCGCGTTGAGCGTGGCTATTGAGCACGGCGAGGCAGCTGGTACCGAGGAAAACGAAAAAGAGGATGAGGTAGAACAGCAGGACCGCCAACTTTCTTTAATGGGAGTCGCGATGGAGGTTGCACCAGAACCGACATCGTGTCGCGTGGCTATTTCCGCAGCGGCAGGCAGCGCGACGACGGTGAAGCTCGACGCGAGCGACGCAGCCAATGCGTTACGAGCGGCGCTGGAAAATGCGGAGATCCCTAAGTCTGTTCACGATTATAAGGGGGCGATACACGCGCTGGCTCCGTTTGCTATTGAAGCGCAAGGCGTGCGGCACGACCCGATGCTGTACTCGTACCTGCTCGATCCCACTTATTCCTCGCATGCTTTGTCCGAGGTTGCGCTGCGGCGCTTCAACTTGAAACTCGCGGGTGAACTGGCGGAAGCGGCAGACATTAGCGGAAGGCTGACGCAAACGTTGCGGACTGAGGTCGAGCAGGCGGGCCTCGAAAAGCTCTATGAAGAGGTCGACCTGCCGCTCGTGCCGGTGCTCGCGCGAATGGAAAAAGCTGGCGTCAAGATCGACACGTCGGCGCTGGCTAAGATGTCGGTGGAACTGGAGCACGAGATCACCGCGAAAGCCAAGCAGATTTACGACGCTGCCGGAATGGAGTTCAATGTCGGCTCGCCAAAGCAGCTTGGCGATGTGCTCTTCAATCGGATGAACCTGCCGAAGCCAGTGAAATACGGCAAAGGCCGTACGATCTCAACCGCCGTTGACGTGCTGGAAGAACTTGCCGAAAACCATCCAATCGCGCGGATGGTGCTCGATTATCGTCAGCTGACGAAATTGAAATCGACGTATGTCGATGCTCTGCCGGCGCTGATCAATCCCGCTACGGGGCGGCTGCATACGACGTTCGGCCAGACGGGAACGGCAACGGGCCGGCTCTCCTCTGCGAATCCGAATCTGCAGAATATTCCGATTCGCACTGAGCTTGGGCGCGGGATCCGCGCTGCGTTTATCGCCGATCCGGGACATGTGCTGCTGACAGCGGATTACTCGCAGATCGAGCTACGGCTCCTGGCGCACTTCTCGCGAGATCCGTTGCTGGTGGAGGCCTATCGGCGCGGCGATGACATTCACACGTTGACCGCGTCGCAAGTCTTCGGCGTTCCTCCGCTCATGGTTACCGCCGATCACAGGCGGCAGGCGAAGGTGGTGAACTTCGGAATCGTCTATGGCCTGTCTCCGTTTGGACTTTCGCAGCAGCTCGGCATCGAGACCAGCGAAGCGAAACAGTTCATCAACGCCTATTTTGAGAAGTACAGTGGCGTGCGTAAATTCATCGACCGGACCCTTGAAGACGCTCGCCGCGATTTGAAGGTCAGAACGCTGTTCGGGCGTGTGCGCCCAATTCCCGACATCAACAGCAAGAATACGAACCAGCGAGGATTTGCCGAGCGTACGGCGGTGAATACGCCGCTGCAGGGGACGGCTGCGGACCTCATTAAGATTGCGATGATCCGCATAGACGCCGCGGTGCGCGAGCGCGAGATGAAATCGCGCATGACACTGCAGGTGCACGACGAACTGGTCTTTGAGGTGCCGGAGCAGGAAGTGGAAATTATGCAGTCGCTGGTTCGAGAGTACATGGAGAGAGTGCATGAACTGGCGGTGCCGTTGCGTGTGGAGATCGGAGTTGGGCCGAACTGGCGGGATCTGGAGTGAGGGCGGTGCACCCCCGATCTTCGGACGCTGTGTGGTGTAAAATTGCTGGGAACCCCTCCGCGGGTGCGGCGATATTTGGCCGTCCGGCGGAATCCTTCCAAGTCGGGACGTGGCTCAGCCTGGTAGAGCACTCGCTTGGGGTGCGAGGGGTCGGCAGTTCAAATCTGCCCGTCCCGACCATTTCTTTTCAGATTCAACCGGTTACGAGCGATTCCTGAAAATCACGAGGGGAAAATTACCCCTCGCCTTTGGAGGGCGTCTTGTTGCCGAAATTCGAGCAGTTCATCCGCGAACGTCAATACCTTCTCAACGTCTCACCAGCCACTGTTTCATGGCACACCCACAGCCTCAAATGGCTTCGCTCAGAATCTCCGACCGGTGATGAGTTGAAACAGTCCGTCTTGCGTATGCGGGAGAAGGGGCTGAGGGCGACAGGCTGCAACAGCGCCATCAGATCGATCAATGCCTACCTGAAATGGTCGGGGTCTCCACTCAAAATTCCGCAGATGAAGGAACCTAATCTCATCCTTCCAACATTCACCGCTCCGCAGATTCAACTCCTCCTCGGTTGGAAGCCCAAGAAGCTGACCGGACATCGTCTTCTCACTTTGATCTCGCTCCTCGCTGACACAGGCTGTCGGGTCAGTGAGGGTATCGGTCTCGCTTGGAAGGACGTTGACTTCGACAATCTCCTCATCCTGTTACACGGCAAGGGCGGGAAGGACAGGCTCGTCCCGATGTCTCTCGAACTGAGACGCAGGCTTTACGCCTTCCAACGAAAGAGCGGCGCGAAAGCTGGACTCGTCTTTGGGACACACGAAGGAACGCAGCAGTGGCGCAGGAACGTTCTCCGCGATGTCAAACTTCTGTGCCGCCGACTCGGATTTCAACCGCCTGCCCGAACCGTCCACGCTATGCGGCACACGTTCGCGGTCAATTATCTGAGGAAGGGCGGGAGCGTCTTCCACCTTCAAAAGATGCTCGGTCACTCGACGCTCGAAATGACAAGGAGATACGCGAATCTAATGACTGAGGACTTACAGGCAATACACCAGAAGGTTTCGCTGCTCGGCTGATGAAGCGGCTGGAGCCGACCCCGCTGTCAAACTCAGCCCGGTCGGCTCCTTCGTCTTGCAATCTCAATGCCAACTTTTTTTCGTATTTTGTCCCGGAAGACTCCTGCGAAATGGGTATATCACTTCAGTTCTAGGAGGAACCGACGATGAAATTTCACCTTCAATATGACTCCACCGAGATCGCTAACCTCGCCGCGCAGTACATGGCGACTCCATACAAAGGGGGAACCGCCGCCGACGCTGACCGGGAGATGGAAGAGGCTGGTAGTCGTGTCTTGACCAGTTCATTTGCCCGATCTGATGTGAACACCGTCTACAAGTGGAAATCTCCACGCCGCATGGACAGGTTCAAGTTAAACAGTGACTGCGAAATGCAGCAGGCTCTCAGGCTGGCGATTGATGCAACGCACGCCGGGAATGTAGTGGCAGCCGTCACGGCCCTCCTCTCGCTTAAAGGAGTCGGAGTCAAAATGGCGTCCGCGATACTGACCGCGCTGTTCCCCGACCTTTACACCGTCTGCGACTTTCGGGCTTCCGAGGCAATGGGCGTCGATGACCGAAACGATATTGCGTTTTATGTCGAGTACCTCGAAGCTTGTCGAGGGATAGCAAGGAAGTACGGCGTTTCGCTGCGTGACCTTGACCGTGCCAACTGGCAGTGGTCGAAGAACCTGAAGGCGAAAGGCAAAGTAAAGCGACTTTGTTGCGAGGAAATGCTCTAATCTCACCGTGCTGACCGTAAATACCGAACTCATCAGGTCGCTCGTTGGATTCGTAAAGGCGGAAGAGCAGGCGAGACAAATCGCCCGCTCTTCCATGTCTCCTGATGACGCGTACTACCGAGCGACTTTTCACGATACCCCTCTGACCAACGAGCTATATCTTCTCGTCCTTCTCTTCCTGTGGCACGACATCGAAAAGGAAATGCTGCTTCTCGCCGCCCGTTCCACCGCACAAAACACCACGCCCATAAGCCACGATGAATACGGCAAAGAAATTCGACGCCTTGCGAGTCTGAAGGGGGAGAAGATAGAAAAGGAACTCAGGCGGCTTCTTCCTGCGTTGGACGCTGCCGCATGGAAGTTGCTCGATGTGTTGCGTCTGCTGGCAAATTCCTTCAAGCACAATCCATTCGACAAACCGAGCAGTGCTCTCCTCACAAAATTGGGGCTAGGTGAGAACCTGAATTACGCCTCACTGTCAGAAAGCGGAGCGATACGATTCGGTCTGGGAAAGTTTCTAGGTATCAATGAGGAGGCAACATTCTCCGAAATTGTGGACGCAGTCTGCAAACGGTGCAGCGGAATCGTGCTTATGTTGGAGGCTGGAACTCCACTCCGGTCGTTTGAACACGCACGCGTGTCTCTGAATCCAGCAACGTTCGAGCGTTAAACATGTCGCGGTGCTTGAACTCTCAGCGACTCTCCTTCAGCCAGTTCACGTAATCTTCTAACGTGGCTTGATAAAAAGCCGGAGAGGAACTACCCTTCGGCATCAGGCGTGAGAACGTCGTACCGCAATAGATGTTAACGAATGTTATCGAACAGGCGCTGTCACGAAGCCCTCAGTACAAGAGATTTCTGGAGGAGGAAGCCGCCGCCGAAGCCGCAAGGATTAAGCACATTGCAGACCAAGCAAGTGCCCCGTTGCGACAAGCGAACGCAGCGATGACGAAGTTGATGGTGCCAACATGGTCGAAGCCAGTGCCACAACTGAAGGCGATGTTCACGTTTGCGATTGCGATCTATCTTCCGAGTCCAGTAATCGACGTTCGAGGTCGGCAGGACTGCGTTCTTGCAGCCTTTGTGAGCATGCCAGAAGCAGCCGTGAACGAACAATGCCAACCTCGACGCTGTCACGACGAAATCAGGGCGTCCCGGAAGGTCAGCTGCATCTTGGCGATAGCGAACTTTAAGGGAACGTAGCAGAATCTCGCATTTCTTCTCCGCGCCTGTTCCCGTGGAATGAACGGCACGCATGATGTCACTGCGTTGTCTTTTCGTGAAGGTGTCAGACATTCAATACCACTTCGTACGCTGCGTTCTCAGGTCACCAGTCCAGTTCATTCGGGATGGGGCACTGAATGAATAGATTCGATTCTTTCATCGACAGAAACACTTGGTCACGCCCAACGTGCGGAACGAATTGCATTCCTGCGCGGTAGCGTTCATTTTCCAGTGGGGTGATGTCGAAGACTTGTCCGTCTTGGTCCCGAACGACCGAATGGGCGGTCAGTCCGATTGAGACACCGAAGTTCGAGTAGGTCACCCAACCCCTGACTACGTCGCAATCTGGATTCTCGGTGACCCACCTGTCGGCATTCCGGTGACAGCCGCCGACCATCGGTGCAGTCCCGTCAGCAAACGACACTGGACGAAACGGAATGCGTGTGGCGTTCGCCAGTCGGTCACAGACGGATCTCTCGTACTCGACTCTGGTCATAATCGCGCCCTCATTTCAACCGTTCGGGCTTTTCTAGTTCGTCCACCGCTCGGGACAGAAACCGCGCTAGATCCTCCCGATTAGTGCCCCAGAATGTCACCGCACTCCGGTCATCGTCTTCGGTCTCGTAGTGGAGTTCTGTCGCAGAATGTAGGATGAAACTTATGCCAATGTATTCTGCGCCGGTTCCTGCCGTTTTACGAATAACCTGCACTTCCTCTGTTTGCTCCTCTTTGTAGACGTTGACCTTCACGAGATCCTCCTTTTTGGTTCGACGTATGATATTCGTTCGAGAGGTCGCAGTTCATGTTGGTCGAAGTCACGCACGTCGCGTATTCCGACGAAACTCATCACAATGTCGGTCAGTTCAAGGGCATCGGAGTCTTGACGACAGCCATCGATCAAGCGATAGCAGCTTCTGCCGAAGCCAGCACGATTCTAGCGGCTGCTGGGGTCACCGAACTCAAGTGGGAGAAAATTCGAACGGCTAAAGACCGACAAGCGGCTATTCGAATCGTCGAGTGGCTTTTTGGAAAACTCGATTGCCTCAGGGTTGATGTCTTGACTTGGGACATTGAAGATCCAAGGCACAAGGTCGACCGTCGAGATGATGTCGCCAATCTGCATCGCATGTTCCATCACTTGATGAATAACGTTCTTCGCAGGTATCCATCAGGCTGTACCTGGAGGCTGCATCCAGACGAGCAGGATTCCTTCGATTGGGAACGAACCCACGACTTCCTAGACGGAGCCGCGACGAAGAGCGGCTTTTATCAAAATGCCGACAGGTTGACGTTCCGTTTGCGATTCGAGAAGGATTTCAGAGTTATCCAGATTGTCCCATCAAGGTCGCACACTGAACCACTGATCCAAGTTGCTGATATCTTTGCGGGGATGGCAGCGTTTTCACGAACTCATATCGCGACGTTCCGGAGGTGGGAGAAGCAGCAGTCTGGTCAAACGCACTTGTTCGAAACCGAAGAGCATACTTTCAGCCGTGGAGAACGCGAGAAGTGCGCGGTCTTGTCAGACTTCCGACATCGGTGCCGCAACTGCGCCCTACCAGTAAGCCTCAACAGCACCGACGGTCTTCAGACTAGAGATCCGCGTGTTGCGCTCAATTTTTGGCACTACGAACCCCAACGTCAAACTGACAAGGCACCTACCCGACCACCGCGCCTCAAAATGTAAGCGGATGTACCCACCAGACCAGCAAATAACAGAATGAGGGTGACGGTTCGCATTATGCTGACGATTCGCTCTACAGGAAGGATCAGAACCATGATCGAAGCCGTCAAGCCGCGCCAGTATGATGACTCGAAAAATGCTGTCTTGATCTTGTTCAGAAGTTCGCCGCGCAGACAGTCGACGAATTTGTTCTTAGTCCAGTCCAGAATGACGTGTCCAATATGGTGAAGGTGCATGCTTATCTCCCATGCGAAAGTTACCACGATTCTTGCCCTCTGGAAGTGTGGAAACATCATGGTCCTCGGTCATCGGGATCGCAACATCAGACATCGCGGTCGAGGAATCCGGCGGCTCTGCGCGACCTCGACTCCAAGCAGTGTCGAAGGAAATTGCTTGCCTTCTTTGATGACTCGCCTTAGGATTTTCCGTGAGGTAATTGCTTTCCAACCTATTGATTCTGCGAGGCTGGTCAAGCGCAGCGCCCACGCTGCTTGGGGTGCGAGGGGTCGGCAGTTCAAATCTGCCCGTCCCGACCATTTCTTTTTGTTCCTTTCACTTCGTTCCAAGCCGCTTGCGGTCCGTGCTTCTGCAAGGTTCGATTTTGCTCCGTCAACGCGCTCCGCTGCCTTAACGGCCGCTGCGCTCATTGCCCTTCCTTACCCTCGTTCAAAGAGGCAAGTTCTAAAATCCGTCTGCTAGAGCCGACCGTTCTTTCCAGTTGAAAATTCCCCTCGTTATCGCAGAATCGCGTGGGTGATCCCTTGCCACCAGGCTGGATTCAGCCGCCACGCGTAGACTGCGAGACTCTGCACAACGATCAGCGGGGCAATCGCATACAGATACACCTTGTGAATGCGTCCGTCGACCACCCAATCGCGGATCATGCCGAGCGCAATCAGAAAGTCCAGTGCAGGGTAGAAGAGATTGTGGTTGAAAAAGAAATCGAAGCGCCCAATCGCTGCGTCCATGAGTTGGCAACTCGCGATGAAGATGAGCCGGCGATGATATTCCGGCTTCTTTCTCCAATAGATTGCGAGTGCCATGCATGCGCCGAAGATAACCATGTCAGCGAAGGGAATCGATAGGAAAGACTCGATGCCCGTTTGATGGAGTACAGCGGTATCGAAGCGGGTCATCACAATCGCAACGGTGAAGCCCAGGACGACCATGGCCGGAGCGAGAACAGCTCCAAACCAGCCGAGAAAGCGGTGCACGCTGACCTTCCGCACACGTACTAACGCCGACTGCAGGATGAAGAAGATGATCCAGGTAGCGAAGGGCGTGCCGTGCACCCACAACAGTAAGGGCCTCGGCGGGTTCGCGTGAAACAGGTGGTCGTCGACGGTGCGGCTGAAGCCCCACACTACCAGTCCAGCCAGCACGAACGACATTGTGAGATAGAAGTAACGGCTCAAGAAAATCTTGAGCGGGTTCGTTGCGCTTACTTGTTTGTCAATACGAGAAGCGACTGCTGCATTTGCAGTAGACACGGTACTCCCCCCAGAGCGCCGTAATGTGACTGCCCGAGCGCGTCGGGGAGGGATTGTACTGGTTTTCAGGGTGGGAACCTAGGAGCTTTAGAGGGAGATCATCGATCACTCAGCGGCAGGCTTTTTGCGTCTGGGAGATTGACGGCGCGACTTCCCGGGATCTGGATCATTTTCAATCCTCGGCACGCGGGAGAAGAACCATTCTTCTCCTCCGCTGAAGTAGTGGCTGAGAATACAGCGACCGCCTGAAGTCTGAATGTTTTCATATTCTCCGCCTTGTGGAACTTCCGACTGGGAGAACGTGCCGAGCGAGAAATTCGGCAGGCGTCCCAGGGTCAACCAGAGCGCAATCTGCTCGATGATCCAGTCGTTTGCCGAGGGGTATGGGAGAGCGTTGGAGCGATCACTCTCTCTCATGGCATCGAGCACGGCCGGGTGGATTTGCGGATCGTGCCGATTGAACTCATGTCCACTCAGTTCGCGTCCGCATAGTAGGCGCCAGACAGTGTTGAGATACGTTCGGCGCAGTTCACTGAGCTTGTGCCAGATGCCGCGATTCATGAGACACACGCCGGAGTTGAACGGCTGGACGAAATGTAGTCCCTCGCTGCGGGCGATGTATTTTAAGAGAAGTTCGTCAATATGCTTAGGATCGTAAGCGAAATGGCTGTGCAGCGATCCAGGTTCTTCACGCGCATACCAGTCAATTGATGTGCGACGCTCGAAGAGAACATTCACGTCGTCGAAAAAAAATGTGTCGCAGTCGAGGTAGAGAAGCTGCGTTACAGACTGAAGCGGCAGATTGTCCAAGGCGAGAAACTTGTGGAAGGTTGGGTACAGAGCCAGTAAGGAACCTCGCGGATGGGCTCGCTGCAAAAATTCCGCGTAGTTGCCCAGGGATTGAACGCGCACATCCTGTCGTTCCGCCTCGCGAAGCAACTCATCGCCGGCGCCATTGAAGAGCAACAGCCACACCGGGATGGACCGGTTGTAGGTACGCAAGCTGCGGATGCTTTGAATCCATTGGTCCTCGCGGCTTTGGCCAGGAATACTCGCCAGCGAATAGTAGACCAGTCTCACGCTGCACCTGCGATTACACCGATAGGATTCGATCGCGTACTTTAGCAGACGGCGTGCGGATTCGCACCAGCGATGCAAACATCGTCCAATCAGTACAATGTGTTCCTATGACGATCGTCTGCCGTTCGTTCGCGAAGATTAATCTTGGGCTGCGCATTGGACCGGCGCGAGCAGACGGCTTCCACGAACTGCTCACCGTGTATCAGACGATTGCGCTGCACGATGTCATTCGGGTCAGCGTGGAGCGCGGATCGGGGATCGAGATCAAATGTTCCGATCCTCGCGTCCCGGGGGATGACTCGAACACATGCCATCGAATCGTCGATCGGGCCATGCCGGTTCTCGGGGCGAAAGGGCGTGTCGTCATTGAGATCGATAAGCGTCTACCGGTGCAGGGAGGATTGGGAGGCGCTTCCTCCAATGCGATTGCAACATTGGTTGGCCTGGAACGGGCGCTGCGGAAGAAACTTGGGGCGGCGGAGAGGCTGAGCATCGCTGCAGAAGTCGGCTCGGATCTGCCGCTGTTTTTAGTGGGCGGGACGGTGTTGGGAGTGGGGCGGGGAGAGCAGGTGTATCCGCTGCCCGATTTGCCTCCAATACATTGCGTAGTCCTGACTCCTGAGATCGGCGTATCGACGCCGAAGGCATTTGCGGAGTGGGACCGAAGGAATGTCGATGCGAAATTGACCGCATCGGCCTCGTCCGATAGAATGAAAGAGCTTGGCCGTGGCTTGTCGGCGTGGCTGAGCGAGCCTTACTCCAGTGCTCCTTCAAGTTTCACGGGAAGGGGCCGGGCCGAGAACCCGCTTCTCTGGCTTGTCCGGGCTGGGATCGAGAACGACTTCGAGCAAGTCGTCTTTCCTGAGTATCCCGAACTGTGTGAAGGGAAGCGTGCGCTTGGGCACGCGGGCGCGAAATATGCGTCATTGTCGGGGTCTGGTTCCACGCTCTACGGGCTTTTTGTCTCGAAAGCAGCGGCGGAGCGGGCTGCGGTTCGGCTGCGGAAGCAGGGTTGGGCGGCGCAGGCGACTGTGACGTTGACGAGACGAAGCTACTGGTCGCGGATTTTCGATTGATGATTTCCGATTGCCGATTTGGCCTGGAAATTCTGATTGTTGATTTTTGATTGTTGATTAACAATAACTACTGCCCGGTTACGGGCTTTCCATCAACAATCAGGAAATCAACGATCAACAATAGGTTAACTGGGCCGTCGACTAATGGTAGGTCAAGTGCCTTTGGAGCACTTTGTCTAGGTTCGAATCCTAGCGGCCCAGCCAGAAAATCAGTTCTCAGTTGCCAGTTCTCAGTTCTCAGTTGAACTGGCCCGAGCCCGAAATACTGAGAACGGGGAATAGGGAACTGAGAACTGCCTATGGCTACACTGGCGACGCCGACCGACAAGACGACCGAAAAGGTCGAAAAGAAGAATCCGCCTGTGACCGACGAAAAGACGGAACGGAAACAGCGTCCGCGGGCGGACGACAAATTCAAGATCTTCAGCGGTACGGCAAATGAGCCGCTGGCGGATGAAGTTTGCCACTTTCTCGGGATGCAGCGTGGGCAGGCGCAGGTGACGCGCTTTGCTGACGGCGAGTGCTACGTTCAGATTCAGGAGAACGTACGCGGCGCGGATGTCTTCGTCATGCAGCCGACGTGCCGCACGTATAGCAGCAAGGGCGCGACCGGCGTTGACGAGCACCTGATGGAGTTGCTGCTGATGATCGATGCGCTGAAGCGCGCATCGGCGCGGCGCATCACGGCGGTGATTCCGTACTTCGGCTACGCGCGGCAGGACCGGAAAGATAAGCCGCGTAGCCCGATCTCGTCGAAGCTGGTGGCCGATCTGCTGACGACGGCCGGGGCGCATCGGGCTCTGATTGTGGATTTGCATACGCCGCAGCTGCAGGGATTTTTCAACATCCCGGTGGATCATTTGTTCGCTTCACCGGTGCTAGTGGATCACTTCCGCAAGCTGGCGTTGCCGAGTTTGACGGTGGTTTCACCGGATGCCGGTGGCGTGGAGCGAGCGCGGTTCTTTGCTAAGAAAGTCGATGCCGCGCTGGCCATCGTCGACAAACGGCGCGTTGAGATGAATGTGGCCGAGATCATGCACGTCATCGGCGATGTGCATGGGCGGACGTGCTTGATCATTGACGACTTGATTGACACAGCAGGAACGCTGGTGAAAACGGCCTTGGCGCTGAAAGATAATGGCGCCAATGATGTGTACGCCTGCGCGTCGCATGCGGTGCTTTCGGGGCCAGCCGTGGAGAACATTCGGAACTCGGTCATTAAGGAAGTTGTCGTGACGAACACGATTCCGTTGAGTCCCGCGGCGGATGCGGCAAGAACGGAAAAGGGAGGAAAGATTTCGGTCCTCTCCATTGCGGGATTGATCGGGCGGGCGATTCAGGCCAATCACGAAGAGACTTCGGTGAGTAAGCTGTTTACGTAAAAAGGAAGCGCGCCAGACGCGCGATTTACACGCTCGCGAAATCTGCGAGCGCTTCGCGCGGCGCGCCTAGGTCCTTCGGCGACGAAATTCATGTCGCCTCAGGATGACAAATCTTTCTAGACAGGGAACTGACTTTATGGCGACTGCATTGGAAACGAACGTATTGGAAGGTCAACCGCGGGATCCGGGCACGAAGAATGACGCGCGGCGCGTGCGCAAGGATGGAAAGATTCCGGCCGTAGTTTATGGAGCGGGCAAGGACTCGCTGTCGATCAGCGTTGATCCACGCGTAGTGACGCGCATTCTCAACTCGGAAACCGGACACAACACGATTTTCGATTTGACCATGAATGGCGAGAAGACCAAGGCCATGATCGTGGACTGGCAGTACGAGCCGATCAAGGGCAAGCTGCTGCACATCGATCTGAAGCGGATCGCGCTCGACAAGGTCTTGCGCGTCAGCGTGCCGATCTTCCTGGTTGGCGAAGCGGCGGGCGTGAAGCAGGAGGGCGGCATTCTGGAGCAGATGCTGCGTGAGGTGGAGATCGAGTGCCTGCCGGCGGATATTCCGAGCCACATCGACGCCGACGTGGCGCACTTGACGTTTGGCAAGGTGCTGCGCGTCTCGGATTTGCCTCATTCGGAGAAGCTGAAATTCCTGACCGACGCGAATCAGCCTGTGGCGCACGTAACCTCGGTGAAGGAAGAAGTGGTGGCGACTCCCGAAGCCGTGGCGGCGGAGGCGGCGGCTGCTCCGGCTGAGCCCGAAGTCATTAAGAAGGGTAAGCAGGAGACTGAGGAAGAAGGCGCCGAGGCTGCGCCGGAGAAGGGCGAGAAGAAGGAAAAGAAGTAGGAACCTCGGATCTCCACGAATTCGCACGGATCGGTCAAACATCAATCGAGCTTTCTCCGTGACAATCCGCGAGAATCCGTGGCCAGTTGGGTTACGGAGGCAAGTCCCCAGGCGTGAAACTGATCGTTGGTCTCGGCAATCCGGGAATCGAGTATCAGTTCACGCCGCATAACCTGGGATTTCTGGCGATCGATCGGATCGCTAGCAACTTGGGTGTGGAAGTGAGAAACCGGCAATGCCGGGCGCTGACGGCCCGAACAGTAATCGCCGATCAGATGGTGCTGCTGGCCAAGCCCGAGACGTTCATGAATCTGAGTGGTCTCGCGGTGCGGGAGTTGCTTCGAGAGTACGAGGCGAATCCGGAGTCGGACCTGATTGTGATTCAGGATGAACTGGATTTTCCGCTGGGCACGCTGCGAATTCATACGCGACGCAGTTCGGCGGGGCACAACGGGATCGAGTCAATCATCGGTGCGCTGGGCACGCAGGATTTTCTGCGAATCCGGATCGGCGTTGCTCCGGAGCGGAAAGTCGGCGACGGAGCCGAGTATCTCCTGGCTCCGATGAAGAAAAAAGAGCTCGAAGTTGTTGACACGATGCTCGACAAGGCTGAAGAAGCAGTCAAGATGATTTTGAAAGATGGTCCGGACGCGGCGATGAACCGGTTTAACCGGAAAGAGCCGGACGAACAAAAAGATTAGCCACGGATTGGCACTGATTCACGGATCAAAAATCGGTTCAGATTTATCCGTGCCAATTTGCGAAAATCCGCGGCAAAGGTTTGGAGACAACGAATGAATCGTACTTATGAGCTGATGTTCATCGTCCGGCCGGATATGACGGACGAGGATCTGGACAAACTGATTTCGACGCTGCAATCGTCGGTGACGACGGGCGGGAGTGTAGTCAAAGTCGAAAAGATGGGCAAGCGGCGCCTGGCCTATGCCGTGCGGCGCTTCCATGACGGCATCTATGTGCTGATGGTCGTGGAGGGCGGGGGGGCCATCATTCACGAACTGGAGCGTCGTCTCCGCGTCACTGAGCCAGTGATCAAGTTCCTGACTGTACGTGTGGATGAGGAGCAGAAGCGGCTCGACAAGATCAAGAAGCTTCGCGAAGCGCGGAAGAAGGTCAGCGCGCAGCCTGCGGCGGCTGCGGAACAAGCAACGACGGCTCCGGCGGCGGAAGCTCCGGCGAGCGCGTAGAAACAAGGGGCTCGGGATCAGGGACCAGGGATCAGGTCTCTCTCGATCACGCTATTGCTAGCCCCTAATCCCTGATCCCTGGCCCTTGCATGGGGCCGAAAAGAATTCTGAGGAGAGCAGCGATGGCAGACGAGACGAAAGCACCAGAGCAGCAATCGGCGCCACGACCGGAAGGTGGTGGTCGTCCGGGCGGAGATCGTCCGCGATTTGGCGGTGGGCGCGGACCGGGCGGACCTCCACGCGAGGGCGGACCGCGAAAGTTCTTCCGGCGCAAGAAAGTTTGCAAGTTCTGCACCGAGAAGATTGAAGACATCAACTACAAAGATTACCGGTTGCTCGGGCAGTTCGTGGCCGAGAGCGGCAAGATTGTGCCGCGGCGGCTTACGGGCGTGTGCGCTCCGCATCAGCACCGGTTGTCGGCGGCCATCAAGCAGGCGCGAAACATCGCGCTGCTGCCGTTTGCAGGCCGGGCCAGCTAAAACATTAGCCACGGATTAGCACGGATTCTCACGGATAAGGATTTTTGAAAGGATGATTTATCCGTGTTGATTCGCCTAGATCGGTGGCAACGAATTTGACTTTGATTGGAGCCATCATGGAAGTCATTCTGAAGGAAGATGTAGCAAAATTGGGATCGCGTGGCGACGTGGTGAAGGTCGCCGAGGGATACGGGCGGAACTATCTTCTTCCCCGCAAGCTCGCCATTCAGGCCAATGAGAGCAATAAGGCTGTCATCGCGCAGATGAAGGCGGCCGCCGTGCGCCGTTCGGCCAAGGAGAAGGCGCAGGCTGAGGAATTGGCGAAGCAGTTCGAGGGAGTCTCGGTGTCGTTCACCCGCAAGTCGGGCGAGCACGATCAGCTGTTCGGATCGGTGACATCGGGAGATCTGGCGGACGCGCTGGTCAAAAAGAGCTTCAATGTTGACCGCCGCAAGATTCAACTGCACGAGCCCCTGAAGACCTTGGGAGAGTTCACGGTGCCGGTGAAGCTGCACAAAGATGTGACGGCACACCTGAAGGTTGTAATCGAGAAGGAAGCGGCGGAAGAGTAGGATTCCTTTGTAGAGACGTAACTGCGACTCATGCCTTTCAAGAATTGGCAGAAATGCAGCAAGCCGCGTCTCTACGGTGCACCGGATTTCAGGCACTTTCCCTGCCAAACCAGCGGCCCACATTGTGGGCCGCTGTTCTGTTTTACTACTAAATCTTTGGGAGAGAATCACCTAGCTCCCCCGAAATTTCTTGTAAAGCCTATAATTCCTGCTCACGGTTCTGCTGGGTCTCCGTCTATACCTGTGCAAGCCCGGAATGACACTAAGAAAGCCGGGCTGGTAGAGGATACGACGCACAAATGCCGGCCGGTGTATGGGCAGTACCATTTACGGTTGGCGGACGGGCCCACTCGAGAGAGAGTGAGTTAAATCAGAGAGTCAGCAGACGCGAAACCGGAGCGCACCGAGTTCGCGCAACCGAACCTCGGGAAGACCAGGACCCCGCGCGGGGCCGCATGGCTGGGCTAGATCGTCAAACGCAAGATCGCCGCATCGATGACACGGTGCTGATTCGCGAGGCGCAGCGCGGAAACCGCGCCGCGTTCGAGGAACTCGTCCGTCATTACGACCAGGCCGTGCTGCGGCTGGCGCTGCACCTCACCGGAACTGAACACGACGCCCAGGACGTGTATCAGGATGCTTTTCTAAAGGCGTACAAGAACATCGGCAGCTTCCGGTTCGAGTGTTCCTTCTACACATGGATTTACCGAATCGTGACCAACCTGTGCCTTGATCACTTGCGCAAGAAGAGCGTACGCAAGGAAGACGCGCCAGTCGCAAAAGATGCCGATGGCGGCGAGTATGACCTGCTCGATCAGGTAGCGGATGGCAGGGCGGGAGCGAATCCGGAAAAGGATTTGATGCGGCGGCAGCTTGGAGCGCGGATCGCAGGAGCGCTCGATAAGCTGACTCCGCGGGAGCGCATGGTGTTCGAGCTGAAGCATTATCACGGGCTGAAGTTGAGGACCGTGGGAGAGATTTTGCACACGACGGAAGAGACCGCCAAGAACACGCTCTTCCGGGCCACGCAGAAATTGCGCGGCGCGCTGGCGGATATGAGATAGCGGTGAGTCGTGAGTCCCGAATCGCGAGCTGTGAATCAACCTCGCAACTCAGGACTCGGGGCTAAGGACTGAGGCAACTATGAAGTGTGAATGGGTACGAGAAAATATCGTGCTTCACGTCTATGGCGAGCTGGCAGACGATGCTCGTCATGAACTGGAGCAGCACGTGGCCCGCTGCGTGGATTGCGCGGCCGAACTGAAGGCGGAGCAGGAGTTTCACGCGCTGCTTTCGCAGGATCGCGCGGCGGATCCGACGCCGAATCTGCTGGCATCCTCGCGCATGCGGTTGCAGGAAGCGCTCGAAACGGCGCAGCAGGGCAGCTTCTGGAGCCGGCTGGCGTTCGATCCTGCGAACTGGCTACGGCAGGTGCGGTTCTCACCGGCTTTGGCAGCGGCAATCCTGATTGTGGGCTTTGCGGGCGGAATTGGGACCACGTACAAGCTCTACGAAGGACGGTCGACGAATCCAACGATTCCCACGGTTGCGAACAACCCAAACCCCAATCCCAATGACACTTCCATCGCGGGCATCGACTCCATCACTCCCATCCCGGGCACCGATCAGGTCACGATCAAGTACAACACGCTCTCGACGCAGGAAAAGCAGGGACCGCTGAACAATCAGGAGATCCAGCAACTGCTGCTCTACGCGGCCCGGAACTACAACAACTCGGGTGTACGCGTGGATTCGGTCGACCTGCTGGCGCAAAGGTCAGGCGACCTGCAAGTGCGCGAGGCGCTGATTTACGCTCTGCAGAATGATACGAATCCCGGTGTGCGGCTGAAATCGCTGACGGCTCTGGGCAATTATGTCAAAACGGATACGAACGTTCGCGATGCCGTGTTGCGGGCTCTGGTGAATGATACAAATCCGGGCGTGCGCATCGAGGCGATGCATCTGATCGAGCCCGTAAAGGCCGACGGCAGCGTGCGCGGCGTACTGATCGCGCTGGCCGCGAAGGATCAAAGCACGTACATCAAGTCGCAGGCGCGAACCATGCTGGCGCAGTTGCCTGAGATCGATTAGCGGAATTTTCCGGGGAAGAAGAGAGAGGTGTGAACTTGAAACGCGCGCTACAAATCGTCGGGCTGGCCGGTGTGCTGGCCCTGCTTGCTCCGTTGTCAGAGGCGCAGGAAACACATATTTCCCACGATGGCGGAAACTGGACCCAGGAAGTCACCGGTTCTCTGGGTGCCGTCAAGACTCTGAGAGTCAAAGTCGACATGGGTTCGGTGGTCGTGCATGGCTGGCAGCAGCAAGGCGTCAGTTACGTAGTTCATACGCGATTCGGCAATAGTTCGGAGCAGGAAGCGCGCCGCCAGTTTGACCAGTTCAAAGTGAGTGCCTATGTGAAGGGTGATACCGCGTGGATCGTGGGTGATTGGCAGGGGGGAAGACGTCCGCATCATTTTTCGGGTGAGTTCAACATTAATGTTCCTCGCGAAATCGCTCTGGTGAAACTCGAAACCGAGGGTGGAAACGTCGAAACCACGGGCATCAGCGGGCGGCTGGAAGCGGAGAGCGGCGGCGGCAGCATGAGGCTCGACGATATCGGGGGCGGCGTCAGTGCTGAAACCGGCGGCGGAACGATTAGCGTCGGGACGGTAAGTGGAGATTTGTCCCTCCACACTGGGGGAGGCGGGATCGAAGTTCAGCACGCAAGTGGAAAGATTTCCGCCGAAACCGGGGGCGGGTCCATTCGGATCGACTCCGGAGGCCAGGGTGCCGTCGTTGAAACGGGTGGCGGCAGTATTGAATTGCGGCAGTGCGCCGGGGTCGTGAAGGTTTCCACCGGCGGCGGCAGCGTCGATCTGAGCGACCTTGGCGGCCCTGCGGACATTGAGACCGGTGGCGGCAGCATCCATCTGACCTCGGCCAAAGGACATGTCCATGCTGAAACTGGCGGCGGCGGGATCGAATTGTATGGGGTTCCCTCGGCACACGCGGAGACGGGCGCTGGCGGAATTACGGTGAAGATCGTGAACACGGGCGGCGAGCGACGCGCTTCGGATCTGGAAACCGGGGTCGGCGACATCACGGTGTATATTGCATCCGACGTTGCCATCAATGTTCGCGCCAGTGTCGACATGGGAAACGGGCACAAGATCACGTCTGATTTTCCCGATATTCACGTCAATAGCGAGGGCGATCAGTGGAGCAAGTCGCTCACCGCGGATGGATCGTTGAACGGGGGCGGACCGCTGTTGAAAGTGCATACCTCGAGCGGCAATATTTGCATTAAGCGGGCAAGCCGCTGAAGCGAAAGTTTTGGAACCGCTGTTTTGGAGTTTTCGGTTGGCGCGCCTCAAGTGATAACGGCATGGGGCTGCGTCCGGCAATGAATTCCTTCAGAAGTTCAGGTGGAGATAACCAAATGCGTACACACCTCTGGACGATCATTCCGTTGTTGCCGTTGCTCGCGGGAGTCTCCTTTGCGGCCCAGAATTACTCAGTGGACTCGCCTGGTCAGCCGTGGGTGTTTTCGAGCGAGGACGGAGGCACAGGTTCTTATCTAGGAGTGGACATCGCCGACGTAACCGCGGAGCGGCTGGGCGCACTAAAACTGAAAGAAGAAAAAGGCGTCGAGGTCACGATGGTCGACCAAGATGCTCCAGCAGGTAAGGCGGGAATCAAAGAGCACGACGTCATCCTCACGATGAACGGGACTGCGATCGAGAGCGGCGCGCAGTTGCGGCGGATGATCCACGAAACGCCGCCCGGACGGGTCATCACTCTCGGCTTGAGCCGGGCTGGTCAACCGATGAGCGTCAAGCTGGAATTGGCCGACAAACACAAGGAGTTCGCCTTTACCGGGCCGAATCCGGACATTCATGTGAACATCCCGGACATTCACATCCCAGATATCGACATTCCTTCCATGAATATGGTTGTTGTGACCTCTTCCGCGCGTAGCGGTTTGATGGTGGAGAATATCACTCCGCAGCTGGGCGAATTCTTTGGGGTAAAGAACGGAAACGGCGTTCTGGTGCGATCGGTCGAGAAAGGCAGCCGAGCGGAGCGGGCGGGATTTCATGCTGGAGACGTGATCGTGAAGGTCAACGATCAGGCAATTCACGACACCAGCGATTTTTCGCATGCGGTGCGCTCGCGTAATGGGAACTCGGTCAATGTCGCAGTGATGCGCGACAAGAAAGAGCAGAACCTGACCTTGTCGCTACCCGCACATAAAGATTCGAGCGATCTCTATGAAGAGGAGAGTTTCTCTGGTCAGCCCTGGGCAGAGGCGCAATCCGCTTTCGAGTTGAGCAAGGCGAATGTGCAGGATGAAATAGCGAAGCTGCGGCCTGAGCTGGAGGCGGCGGCCGAGAACTCGCGCAAACAGGCGGAACAGATTCGCGAGGAATTGCGGCGTGAGGAAAAGGAATTCCGACAGGAGACTGAAGAGCAAAGAGAGCAGATGCAGAAAAATATGCGGCAGTTTCGCCGGGAACTGATGCGCATGCGGGCAGACTGGCTCTAGTTCTCAGCGGCCGGTTGCGGCAGCCTGCGTAACCGAGGCAAGCACAACGCGGTTGCGCCCGGTCTGCTTGGCGGAATAAAGGCCGCTGTCAGCGGCACGAACCATCTCATCGCGAGTCTTGCCGTGCGTGGGGAACGCAGCCACCCCGGCGCTAATCGTTACCCGGCGTGGAACCCCCGGAAACTGCCATTCTGAGACCAGCCGGCGCAGCTTCTCGGCGATCGCGACCGCTTGTTGTTCATTGGTCTGCGTCAACAGGATCGCGAATTCCTCGCCGCCGTAGCGGCAGACGACGTCAATCTTTCGCAATTGCTGGTGAAATAGCGAGGAAACCTGCCGCAGCACCTCATCCCCCAGCAAATGTCCAAATTCATCGTTAAGTTGCTTGAACTGGTCGATATCGGCCATGACGACCGCCATTCCGGTTCCATAGCGGCGGGCGCGCTCGATCTCCTCCATAATTCGCAACTCAAAAAAGCGCCGGTTGAAGATACCAGTGAGGCCGTCGAGATAGGCGAGCTGCTTGACCCGATCGACGTAGTGCGCGTTTTGGATGGAGTTGGCGCAAATATCCGCAACGGACTCCAACGACTGCAGCTCGTTCTCGCGAAAGGCGTTGCGGGTGGAGCTATGCAGCGTCAGCACTCCGTGAGTCTGTCCGAACGAGATTAGTGGAATGCTCATGCGAGACTGGCAATCGTTAAACAGACGCACCGAGTCCTGGTTCGCGCCGAGGTCCTTTTCGATGACTGTGCCGCTGGTTGCAATTACTTCAGACCACGGCGGTTGCGTGGCTGGGAAGCGTCCGGCGATGGGAAAGCAGGGAGTCAGCAAGCCGTAGTGCGCCCGCAGCACCAGTTCTTCTTCCTCGCGCAAGCACAACGAGACGTGGGAAACCTGAAATGCTTGCTGGATCACCGAACAGGCACGAGCGAGCAGGTCCTCCAGTTCCATGACAGCCGTACTCTGCTGCGCGATGGTGTTGATCGCCTGCAACTGGCGGGCGCGTTGACGCTCGAGCGAATAAAGGCGCGCATTCTGAAGGGCAAGAGAAGCTTGCGTTGAAAACAGCCGCAGTAATTCGATCGTCTCCTCATCGAAATGATCAAGGCGGTCGCTCTGGCAATCGAGGACGCCGAAGACCTCATCGCGCACGAGGAGGGGAATCGCCAACTCTGACCGTGTAGATTGAGCCGCGCAAATGTAGCGAGGATCGCGTCTCACGTCGGGCGCATATACGGGTTTCTTGGTCAAGGCCGCTGCGCCGCTCAGGCCTTCATGCATTCCCAGGAGAACCTGGTCTTTGCCTGAATCCCAGCCGATCTGCGAGCGGACACACAACCGCTGCGCCTCCTTGTCGAGCAACAGGATGGCGACATTCCGCAGATGAAAATAATCGCGGGCAATTGCCAGGATGCGTTGTAAGACCTCGTCGGAGTCAAAGGTCGACAGCACGGCCTGGCCCGCTTCATATAGGACCGCGATCTTCGGCATTCCACCGGATTCTATCGCTCCGCGCAGTAACCGCTGAGGTTCCGAAAGTAACTTCAGGCTGGCGGGAGCCGTCAGCGCCATTTCCTTGCCGTACGAATCAGGCCGTAAGCCACCAGACAGAACCAGAAGTCGATGAGAGTACCAAGGTCGATGCGATAGGGACGGTGGCGGGCAATGGGTGGCAAGGAGGGCACAAGAAGGAAGTACACGATGTTCCCCAGAATGATCGCCAGCAGCGCCTGAAGGAAGTTGATCAGCACCGATGGTTTAGACACCGCGGCGCACCTCGCGGGTTGAGGAAGTGTCGACTCGGCAAGGATCTGGGGTGGTACAGGTTGTCTTCATGTTGGACGAGCAGCCGTTGTGATGCTCCTGCTATTCTTTGCTACTGCTACCCTTTTTCGGTGCATCATCCTTTCTGATGGTTGTGAAAGGACGAGATTCGAAGACTTTCGCCGATGCTTGAACTCTCCACACCTGTCCAGTTTGTGAAAGGGGTCGGTCCGCGCATTGCGGAGGTACTTGCCGGCAAAGGAATCCATACTGTCGGAGACCTGCTCCATTATCTTCCTTTCCGCTATGAAGACCGCCTCAACCCCCGGGGCATTGCCGAGTTGCGGCCGGGAGAAATGGCCACCGTAGTCGGCGAGGTACGGAATTCAGGGTTGTTTCGCACCCGAAGCATGCCGATTTTTCAGCTGACCGTCGGACAAGGCCGTTCGAGGCTGCGCTGTCTTTGGTTCAACGCGACTTACTTGCAAGATAAGTTCCAGCCCGGCCAGATGATCGCCTTGTACGGCAAGGTTGAGGAAGATCAGCGCACGCGGGAGTTGCAGATCATTCAGCCGCAATACGAGGTTCTCGGCGATGCTAGTGGCGATGCGGCGGAACAAAAAGCAGCCGAATCCCTGGAGGTTGGTCGCATCGTTCCCATTTACGAGGCGACCGGAAGGCTTACGGCGAAGTGGTTTCGAAAAATCATCCGCACGGCTCTTGAGAATCTGACACCGGATCTGGCTGAACCGATTCCCGCATCAGTACGCGCACATATGGGTCTTGTTTCGCCACGGGCGGCGCTTTGGAATGTGCATTGGCCCGAGCCGGGTGAAAGCTTTCAGGATTTGCAGTCGTTCCGGACCCCGGCACACATCCGAATGATCTTTGATGAGCTGTTTTTTGTGGAACTCGGACTCGAATTGAAACGCCGGCAGCAAAAGGCGCAAACAGGGATTGCGTTTCGGCTGGATGACCGAGTGCGCGCCGCAATCAAGAAGATTCTTCCGTTCCATCCTACGGCGGCCCAGAAGCGAGTGCTGAAGGAAATTGCGGCGGACATGGAAAAGCCCTACCCCATGCGGCGGTTGCTACAAGGCGACGTTGGGTCGGGCAAGACGATCGTGGCCTTTGAGGCAGCGATCATTGCGATCGAGAACGGCTGCCAGGTGGCGCTGATGGCGCCCACTGAGATCCTGGCCCAACAGCACTATTTCTCTGCCCGGCGGATTCTGGAAAATGCGGGCTACCGGATCGTACTGCTGACGGGTTCGCTCGAGACCGATCGCAAGCGCGAAATTCGACGCCATATTGCCCAAGGCAGCGCTCAACTGGTTATCGGAACGCATGCGTTGTTGGAAGAGAACGTCGAATTCTCGAACCTTGGGCTGGTCATTGTCGATGAGCAGCACCGTTTCGGGGTGATGCAGCGGCTGAAGCTAATGAAGAAGAGTTCCGACGGCGATGAGCCGGGCTCGCAAGCACGTCCGCAGAGCGAACCTGCGGAGCCCGATGTCCTGGTGATGACCGCCACGCCGATTCCGCGCACGTTGGCGCTGACTCTATATGGCGATCTCGATCTAAGTGTGCTGGATGAATTGCCGCCGGGGCGGACTCCAATCATGACCAAATGCGTCTCTGACGACCAGTCGCCAAAGGTATGGGATTTTGTTCGAAAGCAGGTTGCGGCTGGGCATCAGGCGTACGTGGTGTATCCCGTAATCGCCGAGAATGAAGAGAGCGAGCTAAAGGCAGCGATCAAGATGTACCGCGAACTGAGCGGCCATGTTTTCGCGGATCTAAAGGTTGGGTTGCTGCACGGGAGGCTCGACCCAGAACTAAAAGATCAGGTCATGCGGATGTTTCAGAAAGGCGAATTGCAGATTCTGGTGGCGACGACGGTCATCGAAGTTGGCGTCGATGTGCCGAACGCGACAGTTATGGTTATCGAGCACGCGGAGCGATTCGGATTGGCGCAGCTGCATCAGTTGCGAGGTCGAATCGGTCGAGGCGGCGCGAAGTCGTATTGCATCCTCATGACCGGCGGTAAAGTCTCCGAAGAGGGCCAGAAACGGCTGGACGCCATGGTTCGGACGAACGACGGATTCAAGATTGCGGAACTCGACCTGGAACTGCGCGGGCCAGGAGAATTCTTTGGGACGCGGCAAGCCGGCCTTCCAAGTTTTCGCGTGGCGAACATCATCCGGGACGGTCAGCTGCTTGAGGCCGCAAAGCACGAGGCGGCGGGGGTGCTTGCTGGCCCGAACGCAGAGATTTCGTCCGAAGAGATCAGCCGCGCCCTGGTTCAGATGCGGGCGCGCTGGCAGCATACGTATGGGTTGGTGGAAGTCGGCTGACCTCGCTGCCTGTCGCCTACCAAAATGTGTTGTCAGAAACCGTCTTGGTGTCCGCGCCCAGAAAAATCGTGGAACTTTTCTTCTCTCTCGAGTGAAGACAGAATGAGAGGCCCGCATCCAGGAAACGGACCGCGCTCAATGGAAAATCTGGAAAACTGTTCAGATCCTGATCTGCTACGGCGGGCTATGGCCGGCGACGAGAGGGCATTTGTTGCGCTCTATGAGAGGCTGAAGAACGGAATTTTTCGTTACGCGTTCTATATGACCAGTTCCCGTCAGGCCGCCGAGGAAGTTGCGCAGGAAGTTTTCATTGCGCTGCTGAAGGAAGGCGGCAGCTATCGTGAAGGCCAGGGCGATGTCGGAGCGTTTGCATTTGGAATCGCGCGCAACTATGTCCGCCGGATCGAACGGCGCGAGCGGCCTTATCAGTCGTTACCGGAAGAAGGCGCGTCTGAGGAAGTGCTGCGGAGCGTTATTTCTCAGGCAGAGTCTCTTACGGGGCAGTTGATACAGGGTGAACGAACGCGGCAGGTCCAGGCTGCGATTGCCAGTCTGCCGGATCATTATCGTCAGGCGGTCGTGCTGTGCGATCTGTGCGAATTGTCTTATGAAGAAGCGGCTTCGCGGTTGAGGTGCGCGGTAGGAACGATCCGGTCGCGCTTGAATCGTGCTCACGCCCTGCTCGCGCAGAAGTTGAAGCCGCTTCAGGATCGGCCGCCGGGCGTTCAAGCGGGGACTGAAGGATGTCTGATATGAACTGCAAACAAGTGTTTTCCTACCTGCAAGAGCGTCCGGCGGGCGATCTATGGTCTCGGATTGAAAGCGCGGAAATTTCCTCTCACCTCGCCATTTGTACCGAATGTGCCCGAGTCGTGAAACGGCATCAGCAGGTCGCGGAGAGTTTGCAGTTGGTTCAAGATCCGGACTGTAAGCCCTCGACGGCGCTGGATGCAGCGGTGATCGCGAATTATCGCCGGCAGATTTCGGAGTCGAAACGGGCGATTCCGCTGGTTTCTACCCCGGACTTTCGTCCGCTGGCGATTCTCGCCTGGAGCGTAGCGGCAGCCGCGCTCGTTTTCGCAGCAATTCTGTTCTTTCACCCGCGACGAGAAATCACAAAGATTGCGGTGCCTCCATCGGAGATACGTACTCAATCTCGACCCGGCCAAATTGCTCAGAAACCGGCAACTACGGAAGACGCAACGGCGCAGACGAGAAACGTTGCAGCACGAAACAAAAGCAGCCGTCGCTCAGTTTCGTCCGAGCCAGGCGACCTCCCACAGGAGGCATTTCGCAGTCTCATGTACTGCGATGAGTTGAGTTGTTCCGACGCCATGGAGATGATTCGGCTGCAACTTCCTGCCTCGTTTGTGACGCGGCCGATGCCCGGAGCGCAGCCCGCAAATGGAGTGGTAACCGCCGACGTTCTCGTTGGACCGGATGGGATTGCCCGCGGCATTCGGATTGAGGAATGAATTCAGAATTTCAGAAGTCATCAGGAGGAAAACATAATGCGATTGACACAAATTTTTGCTGTCGCAGCAATGGTGATGGTGGGTTCAGCACTGTTGGCGCAGGTGGCGCCGGATCCAGAGTTGATGCTCAATGGCGGACCGCCCATGCAAATGAGAACGGGTTCCATATCCATGCGGGTTGAAACAATGGATGCGGCGCCCGTCAAGGGCGCTCCTTTCTGTGCCACAGTTTCAACCGAGCATACGCAGAATCTGTCAGATGGAAACCGGATCCACACTACGGACAATTCCAGCCTTTGCCGTGATAGTGAGGGTCGTACTCGGCGTGAGGCCAATCTCAATCTGATGGGCGCCGCGGCCCAGGCATCCGCGCCGAAGTTGGTCACGATCGTCGATCCGGTGGCGGGCGTCCGCTACATGCTCGATACGACCAACAAAGTTGCGCACAAGATGACTCTTAAGCCGGGTGGCCCGGATGGTCCGCCTCCTGACGGTCCCGGCGGTCCGGGTAAAGAACGCTTCATGATCGTTCAGCATTCCGGCGGATCAGGGCCTGATCTCTTCTTCAACGATTCCCTAATCACGAAAGACAGACCGGACTCCAGCCCGCCCACCAAAGAGAATCTGGGCGACCAGACGATCAACGGTATTCATGCGACGGGCACTCGCATGACAACGACGATTCCGGCAGGAAAAATGGGCAATGAGAAACCGATCGTCGTGACTTCTGAACGTTGGTACTCGCCCGAGTTGCAGGCGACCGTGATGACAAAGCACAACGATCCGTGGTCCGGCGAGCTGAAAACTGAATTTACCAATGTGAACACAGGAGAGCCGGATGCATCGTTGTTCACGGTTCCGTCCGATTACAAAGTCGTTGACGATAAGGGCGGTCCGCTGCGGCTGGAGTTCAGAGATCAGTTGCCTCCGCCGCCTCCGCAGTAATCGAACAAGTCAGGAACAGTCTTGTGGAACGCCGGCCTCCGGAAGGACTCCAGAACCGGCGTTCTCGTCGTTATGGAGACCGAACTGATAAAATTGGAACGATGGCGGGCGCTTCACAATTAATCCAGATTGAGCTTGGCGCTCCGGTGAGGACACCGAAACCACAATGGCTTCGGGCGAAGGCGCCGGTCGGGGACAATTTCCACAATCTGAAGAAGCTTGCCCGCGGACTCGGGTTGCATACGGTTTGCGAATCGGCGCAGTGTCCGAATATTGGCGAGTGCTGGAACCATAAAACCGCAACGTTCATGCTGCTGGGCGATATCTGTACACGGCGCTGCGGCTTTTGCGCCGTCCCGAAGGGACGCCCGGAGCCGATCGACCGGGCTGAGCCGCGTCGAGTGGCGGAAGCCGTTGCCGCGCTCGGGTTGAAGCATGCCGTCGTCACCAGCGTGAACCGCGATGACGATAATATTGGCAGTGCCCACATATTTGCCGAGACCATCCGTGAGATTCGAGAGCTGACGCCTGACTGCCGCATAGAAGTTCTAATTCCAGACTTCCAGGGACTGGAAGAATCGTTGCGCATCGTGCTAGATGCCCAACCGGACGTACTCAATCACAACACCGAGACGGTGCCACGCCTTTATCGCGCCGTGCGCTCCGGAGCGCGCTATGAGCGGACGCTTACTTTGCTGGAAAATGCGAAGAAGCTTTCTCCCGGAAGGGTGACGAAAAGCGGCGTAATGGTCGGGCTGGGAGAATCGTCCGAAGAACTGATTGAAGTGTTTCGCGACCTTGGCGCTCGCGGCGTCGACATCCTGACGATCGGGCAGTACCTGCGACCCTCGAAAGATCATCTGCCAATCGCGCGCTTCTATGAACCGGAGGAGTTTGTTTATTTGCGGAACGAAGCGCTCCGCTTCGGTTTTCGCCATGTTGAGTCTGGACCGATGGTGCGTTCCAGTTATCACGCCCACGAGCATGCGGACGCCGCTGCGACGCAGCGGACGGTGACGTAGCCGTCCCCGAGGGACTTCGCGCCCAAGCTGTTTTTCCGGAGATCAGCCCTTTTCGGGGTACTTCAGAAGATGTGCATCCTTATGCTGAGGTATTTCTTGGGATTCTGCCGGATGGCCTTCACGAGATCGCGTGTCTCGGTCAGCATGTCATTGGCATTGTTGTAGAGTGTCTCATCCTTGAACAGCTTTCCGGCAGTCCCCTGTCCGGCCTCAAGCTGGGTCGTCAGCTCTGACAATTTCGTGATGGTTGTGTCGAGTTTGTTCGCCAATTCCTCATCTTTTGTCAGCTTGCCGAGTGTGCCCCTGCCGGCGTTGATATCCTCAGTCAGCTTCTTGATGTTGGCGATCGTGTCATTGGCGTTGTTATAGAGGGATGGATCCTTAATGATCTTCCCGGCTGTTCCATTGCCCGCCTGGATTTCATCGATAACGGCATTCATCTTGTCCAGCGTCGCGATGAATTTGTCATACGCATCGTTGCGGCTGATCAAACGTCCCAGGCTGCCTTCTCCATTCCCGACCTGTTCGACGATTTTTTGAAAATCGGCGACTGTTGCGGAGAATCGGTTGTAGAGAGTTGGATCGTAAATCAGTTTTCCAAGCGAACCTTTGCCGCTTTCCGCGAATGCCAGTATTCGATCGGCGCGCTTAATCAAGGCGTCCATATTTTCGAGCGTGCCCTGGCTGGCGCGGACCACCTGGTTGAAGTCCGGATGCACCTGAGTGGGGAGCGTGTCTCCGTTTTCTATGGGGGCGCCAACGGACTCGGTGCTATCGATATCGATATAAGTCTCCCCGAGCACTCCTGCGGTTTCGAGCGAGCTGATGGAATCGCGCCGCACATCGTGCTGGAATTTGCTGCTGATTTTCATGACCACTTCGACCGGAGTGAGCCGCTTGTCCTTTTCATGCACGTTATGAACCGTCGCGACGTTGCCGATATCCACCCCGTTCAATCGAACTGGGGCGCCGGGCCGGAGCCCTTCCGCATTGTCAAAATAGGATTGAAGAGTGATGCGGGACGTGAATAGGCCCGTCGTCCCGGACATCAAGAACAGAAGAATGCCCAGCGCGACGCTCGCGACGATGACAGTGATCCCAACTTTGAGCTGCGACCACTTGAGCTGTTTCTGGCTAGGCAAACGATTCCCTCATCATGCCAGTTAGGATAAGCCGCGCCGACCGCGGCAACGGCTCAAAACGCCGCAAGTTTCTCGCTCGCACGCCCATCGCTGCATGATAACAAAATCAATCGCGCCATTAAGCGCGTTTTCCGACCAGTGCCGGCATGGTGACGAGGGCCAGAACGTAAGCGGCGGCGCCGCAAGCGAGGGTGACGGTCAGTCCAAATTGGATGGCAATCACCATCGCCAGCACGGAACCCAAAACACTGGCGGCGGCGTTCATTGCCCATGCCCATTCGACGGCGTTGTCGCATGCAGCGCCGCCCGCTGGAAATTCGGGCACTGGCGACGCCGCGAGGGCCCGCAACCCCGTTGGAAAAGGCATACCCATGATGAAGCCAAGCGGGATCAGGAGTACACCGCTAACAAGCAGCCGATATTCAATGCTCATCCCGACCAGAGCCGCGAGACGACTGGGTAGCAGGAATACGTAAATTGTTAGAGTGATGACTACCAGCAACAGAGGAAGCCATCCCATTTCCGCGCTCGGCAGCCACACGCGCGAGAGCAGACTGCCGGCTCCGCTCGAGAGTAGCAGCAGGAAGATCACAACTGTCAGGGCGTATGTTGGGTGGCCCAGGAACAGAACGAAACGTTGAATAAATGCGATCTCTACCAGAATGTAACCAAGCCCAACAGCGACGAAGTAGAGAAGCGGTAGCGGAGACTGTCGAGAGGAGCCATGACGCAGTGCCAGGGGCAGAACCAAAAAAGCCAACACCGCGATGCAGGAAATTACGAGCACCAGCGAGAGTACAAGCACCCCAAGGTTCACCTTCCAATCGATCCCCCGCCGAAGACCCTTTTGACCTAGAATTTGTCCGGCTTTCAGCGTGAAAAAAAAGAACGGCGCGTTATCCGTGACCGGAGAGACGTTATAAGCGTAACCCCGCGCAAACGCATATGGATCGTTACTTGCGATCAGCCTGGAAAAGGGATTGTCTCCCGGTTGCGAAGGGAGATAGAGGGGTTCGAGCTCAGAGTAGCGATCGAAGTGCTGGTTGACCGCCGCTTCCTCTTCAGGAGTAAAGGCTGATTTCTTGGCGAGCACGACTACGGGAATTCCGTCTTCATCGAGAGATCCCTGAGCCGCGACAATGAAATTTCGTTCAGGATTTGCAATTCCGAGCCGATGCAGCGCTTCCATCGCCACCGAGACGACGCGCATGGCTTCGCGCGGCTCGCGAAACTCCCAGCGCGTGATAGCGATGATTCCATCGGGGTTGAGGTGATCGAAGTACTCGCCAAAGGCCTCCACGGTGTAAAGATTGTTTTCGCTGAGCGCGAAGGCCCCCGCCGCAGTCGAAGCCCATGTGTCGACCAGGGTCATCTGCACGACATCGAAGTGCTGCGGTGTGGACCGCAGGTATGAACGGCCGTCGGTGACGTGGATGTGCACATCAGGCCGCTCATAAAGATGCTGCGCATAGTCGGCGTAGCGGCCGCGCATAATCGTGGTCGCAATGATCGGATTGATCTCAATGCCGGTGACGCTGGCGCTGCCATTCGCGACAGCCCGCAGGACGTCCACACCTCCGCCAGGCCCAATAATGGCGTAGTTTCCGTGCGGACGCAGCACGTTGGCCAGCGCGGGAGGAGCCGACATGAGATTGTGTTCCCACACAGTGCCCTGCCAGTGCGACACGTCCGCATTCATGATGTAGGTGGAAGCATCGGCGTCAATCACGATTGCTTTTGCCTGACCCTGACGGTCGACTTCAACCCGCGAAAGAGCATTCCAACGTGCAAATTCGACCCATGCAGGATTGCGGAACATCCCCTTTGCATAGACGACGTCGATCAGGCGTCCTGAAAAGTTCGCAGCCGTGAGTGCGATCAGAGCCAAAGCCAGCAAGCCCGCATTTCTGCGGATGGCGCCAGACTCAGCCCAGATCATGCCCGCTCCGGCCAGGGCGATCCCGGCCGCGATGATGACATTCGGTCCGCCCAGCCAGTTCAGAAGCGGAACGACGGCCAAACACGCAAGTGCGCCTCCACAGAGATCTGCGCCATAGAGTCGCGGGATGCGGGTGGTCTCGCGAGCAAACACCACCGAGAACAAAAGACCAGTCAGGAAGAACGGGATCGCAGCCGACAGATATAGAACTGTGAGACGGAAGAAATTCTTTCCCGTGACATCGAGCGCAACCGGAACGTGCAAGACAATTTCAAGAACAACAACAATGATGACGGCGTTCGCCATGCAGAGCCTTGCGCCCAGTGTTCGGGTCGGAATCTGCGCCAGGCGTGGCTTTAGCAGATAGGCGAAAACGCCGCCGGCTCCCAAGCCGAGCAACGCAATCGAGATCGCCAGGAAAGCGAAGTGATAAAAGAGAACAACCGAGAAAAGTCGCGTCAGCGACAGTTCCAGCAGCAACGTGGCAAAGCTGGTCAGCGACAGGCCAGCCAGCAGCGTTCTTTCCGGGATTCCGGCTTTATTCGCGACGATGGGACTGGCAGCGATCACGGCCATAGGGAGTTCGATACGAAATCAGACGCGCCAGTCTAGCAGATGTACCGGCGACACTCGCGGCGGGCTCTCAGCTTTCCAGAATCACCTGGGCGATGGCCTGCTCAGCGGTATGCGAGATCGAGAGCGCCGCATTCTTTACTCCGAGTTTAGCGGCAAATTCTCCCGCTATGCCATGAAACATCATCGTGGGACGTCCTCCCGGCCGGCGCACGACCTCGCAATCGCGCCAGCGCACGCCGTGATTCCAGCCCGTCCCGAGTGCTTTCATCGCGGCTTCCTTGGCCGCAAAGCGCGCGGCATAGCGCTCGGCGCGATTTGCTTTCGAGTCGCAATAGCGCATTTCTCCTTCGGTAAAGATGCGGTGCAGAAAACGGTCTCCGAAGCGTTCAATCGAGTGCCGGATGCGAGGGACTTCCGCGATGTCGATGCCAGTGCCAACGATCATGTCGAATGGCATCTTACAGCAAGAAGTCGCCGCGGTAGAGGAGTTGGGCGTCGATGAGGCGAGCTTCTGCAGTGGCTTTATGCGGCTTCACCGGACCTTCGGCATCGATGTGCCGCACCTCGTGACCGTGTAGGACGAGCCAGTCCGAAACCAGCATCCGGTGACATCGAAAATAGAGTCGCTCGGCGCACATGTACGCCGTTCGAGAGTGTTGTCCCACATGGATGAGTTCGGAAATCGCCCGCTCGAATTCCGGAGTCAGCATGTAGTCGGCGTAGTTGCGGAAACTTTTATTCCGTAGAGCGATATTTGGTGAATCCGGCAGGCTTTTCTTGCGATAGCCGCCGAGATTCTTCATCCACAAATAATCAATGTCTGCCGCGGGCAAGTTCTGTTCTAACGACGGACGATTGAATTGCGGAAGGCGGCGAGACATCGGAAACGCGCGAATATCGACGAGCGTTTCCATCTGATGGGCACGTAGCGCGGAGACAAGCTCATCAAATGATCGGGTGGAGTGTCCGATGGTGTAGAGCGTGGCCAAAGCCATTTGATGCGGGGACTATTGAATTTGGCGCAAGGCAGCGGCAATAAGCGCATCTTCAGCCGGAAAAACTGTGCGCAAATCCATCAGCACTCTTCCTTCTTCGACCCGCGCGACGATGGGCGGATCGGAACCGCGAAGTCGGGCGGACAATTCGTCGGCGCTTAGATCTGCATGGGTCACGGCCAGAAGCCGCGTTGGGAGAACAGACGACGGAGCTGCGCCGCCCCCGATCACAGACTCGCCGTCAACTATTTCAATCCTGATCTTTGCCATGGAGAGCCATGTTGACTCCATCTCTACAGTCGAAGAGAGGTTCTTTATCACAGCTCCGGCGCGGGTGGCGATCTCTCCCTTGCTCAAGCCCATCATCTGCAATATGGGGATAGCGTTGTACTCACGCTTCACGTATTCGAGCAAGGTTGCCTCGAGCGAAGCATAGGTCAGCTTATCCACGCGCAGAGCGCGGAATAGCGAGTTCGATCGCATGCGCGAAATCAGGTCGCTGCGCCCGCTGAGCAGCCCGGCTTGCGGTCCACCCAGCAGCTTGTCTCCACTGTACATAACTACATCGACGCCGGCGCGAAGACTGTCGAGCACGTTCGGTTCGCCGTGAATGCCGAAACTCTGCAGGTCGACCAGCGCACCGCTTCCGAGGTCTTCCATCAGCGGAACGCCGCATTTGCGCGCAAGTTCTACAAGGTCACCGACCGAGGGCTGTTCGGTGAACCCGGTGATTTCAAAATTTGAGCGATGCACCCGCAGCAACAAGCGAGTCCGCTCGTTGATTGCGTTTTCGTAGTCAGCCAGACGGGTGCGATTGGTGGTGCCTACCTCGCGCAGAACGGCTCCCGACTTCGCCATCACGTCTGGAATTCGGAAGGAGCCGCCAATCTCAACCAGTTCGCCGCGGGAGACGATCACCTCACCGCTCTCTGCCAGCGTGTTCAGCGCCAGCAGCACAGCGGCCGCGTTGTTATTGACCACGATCGTCGACAACTCATTCGCGGCCTTCGTTTCCGCAAGTAGCTGGCGGAACAGCCGGTCAACGTGGACGTCCCGCTTGCCTCGTTTCCCGGCGGCGATATCAAATTCGAGGTTCGTATAGTGAGTGGCAGTCTCGGCGATGTGGTCGAGCGCCGTTTGGGGTAGAGGCGCGCGGCCGAGATTCGTATGGAGAATGACTCCCGTTGCATTGATAACAGGACGCAACGAATGACGAAGGGCGCTCTGAACCTGGCTCTCAACCGCCTTGCCCAGCCCATCGAGCGCAAGATGCAAGCCTTTGGCGTCGAGGAGTCCGGAAGAAATCTCCTTACGCAGCCTGCCGAGTACTGCGCGCGCAGCATCGGCAACCGCGCTGCTACCTTGCGATTCGATGAGCGAGGCGAGTTTTGGGCTTCGCAGCAGCTCATCCACGGAAGGCAACTCGCGAAAAAGTTCCGATTTCACCACTCTCTTCACCCCGGGATTATCCCATGATTACGCGCCCGCTTCAGAGCGTATGCAGGTAGGCCAGCAAATCTTCGAGATCCTCCTGATTCAGCTTTTGGCTGAAGGCCGGCATTTCGTTTCGCCCAAGACGAATAATGTCGCTCACGCGCTCATCATTGGCCGGCAGGCCGCTCAAGGAAAGATATTTGTGTTTGAACATCCCCTTCAGTCCCGGTCCTTTTTTCCCGCGGGTGGAATAAGGCTCGTGGCAACGATCGCACTCGACGTCGTAAATTTTGCGGCCTGCGGCTTGTTGCGGGTTCAGGCCCAACTCGGCGTCCGACTTGCGTCTTTCCACCGTGCAGCCGAGAGTGGATGCCACGAGAATCCACGCGGCCAATGCGATAAAGAAGTGGTGTACTTCAAATTTTTGTCGCCAGCATTTTCGAGGGTCTCGGTCTTTCCGTCCCATGAACCATCCTTAGAGAGGCGATACGCAGCGCCCACAGCCGCTTTACAATGATAAAAGAAAAGGAAGCATCATTGACCGTCGCAATCAAGCGCGTATACGATCCGCCATCCCGCGGCGATGGAGTGCGCGCGCTCGTAGACCGGCTGTGGCCTCGAGGCCTCAGCAAAGCGTCCGCCGCAATCGAAGAATGGTTGAAGGACTTGGCTCCTTCCGATCAGCTACGGCGCTGGTACCATGCCCACCCCGATCAGTGGGACGAGTTCCAGAAGAAGTATCTGAAGGAACTGGCGCAGCCCGAGTGTGAGCACGTGCTGCATCAGTTGTACGAATTGGCGCACAAGAAAAAACGACTGACTCTGCTTTACGCTTCCAGGAACACGGACCGCAATAATGCCACGGTCCTCAAAGACTTGCTCGAAGGCAGGCGGAAGCCTCCGACAGGAACGGGCCCCGGGGCGATTGATTCTATCCGCCAGCGCAGAGCCGCGGTCCGGCGCAGATAGAATTCTGGACACTTTACTCGAAACCCACATGCGCCCGATCTTCCAATGGAATCTCGCCTCGCGTTCACTCGAACTGGGCAAACGCACGCTGATCATGGGCATCGTGAACGTCACCCCGGATTCTTTCTCGGACGGCGGGAGGTTTCTCGATCGGGACCGCGCGGTCGAACATGCGGAACGATTACTGCAACAAGGCGCTGACATTATCGACATTGGTGGAGAGTCGACGCGTCCGGGGGCGCGAGTGGAAAGCGGCACATTCGAACAGGCCGTTTCAGAATCCGCCGCGAAGCATGTAGTAAGCGCCGAAGAAGAACTGAAGCGAGCGATCCCGGTGATCACGGAATTGAAGAAAAAATATCCGGCGAGCGTCGTTTCTGTAGATACATACAAGGCGGAGGTCGCGCGCGCAGCAGTCCACGCCGGAGCGGAAATTGTGAATGATGTCAGCGGCTTTCTTTGGGACCCGCAGATGGCCGCTACGGTTGCCAGCCTTAACTGTGGCGCCGTCTTAATGCACATGCGCGGCCGCCCGGACGAGTGGCGCAGCCTGCCTCCTCTCAGAGGCGCCATGTCTCTCGTGAAGCGAGACTTAAAGGAATGGTCCGAGCAGGCTATGGCGGCTGGAGTCGGTCGGGACAGACTTGTCCTTGATCCCGGCTTTGGATTCGGGAAGAGTTTCGATGAGAACTATCCACTGATCGCGCATTTTGGGGAATTACATTCGCTGGGATTTCCGCTTCTGGCGGGTACTTCGCGCAAGTCTTTCATCGGGCACACGCTCGGGTTAGAAAAGAATGCGACGCCTGCGGATCGCCTTCACGGAACTCTTGCCGCCGAAACGGCCCTCATTCTCAAAGGCGCACATATCATCCGCACGCACGATGTGAAAGCTTCCGCCGAAGCCGCCCGGCTTACGGACGCAATACTCAACGCCAGTTGAAGAAGGCTCGATTTTTATCGACGTGAAAATTGTTGCGGCGGATTTTCATCCGGGGAGTGCTGTCAGGCTGATCCCTCGAAAAACTGCAACATCCATCCTCAGCGGTGCCTCAGACTAATGAACGGGACGAATCGCCGATTCTCTCGGTCATGGATCCACTCACCAAATTGTCGGCCGACGCTCGCGTAACCGTCCGGTGCGCCGGAACTCCCGACCCCGACGGCAAATGCGTCGTCTACTGGATGCAGCGCGCCCAACGTGCGGTCGACAATCCTGCCCTTGACGTAGCGGTGGAAGTCGCGAACGCCCTGGCCAAGCCGGTCGTTGTCTTCTTCGCGCCAGTGCCCTTTTATCCGCACGCCAACCTGCGGCACTACAAGTTTCTGAACGAAGGAATTCCAAACATCCCATCTGATCTCGCACCAAGAAATATAGGCTTCGTTCTGCGGCGCTATCCCGGGCACAGCCTTTTTAAGTTCTGTGAAGAGGTGAAACCTGCGCTGGTTATCGGCGATGAGAATCCGATGCGCGAGCCGGAGAGTTGGCGACAGATCGCAGCGAAGAAGCTGAACGCCCCGTTCTGGACGGTCGATGCGGATGTAATCGTTCCATCGAAACTGCTGCAAAAAGCACAGTATGCAGCGCACACCATCCGTCCTCGGCTGCAGCGCCAGCTCAAAACCTATCTCGTGCCGTCGACAAATCCAAGCGCTCATGTGAAATGGAAGAAGCCCGCATCTCTGCGCTCCCTTAATCCCGAGATTGACATCACCGAAGGATGGGCGCTCGATCGCTCTACAACTCCGGTTTCGAACGGGCGCGGCGGTGGCGAAGAAGCAGATCGATTACTCCGGGATTTCATCCGCCACAAGCTCCACGGATATGGCATCAAGCGCAACAAGCCGGAAAGCGACCACACCAGCTATCTTTCGCCCTATCTGCATTTTGGCCACATCAGCCCGATCAGGGTTGCGCTCGCCGTTGAAAACGCAGAGGTGCCGAAAGCTGACAAAGAAGCTTTTCTGAATCAGATCATCACCTGGCGCGAACTGGCAATTAATCTCGTGCATTTCAATCCCGACTACGACAACTTCGAATGCGGCGAGCCGTGGGCTCATCGAACGCTGGCGAAGCATGCAAAAGACAAGCGTCCGGTCATCTACACGGAAAGGCAATTGGAAAATGCCGAGTCGCACGACCAGCTGTGGAACGCCGCCCAGATGCAGATGGTGCATACCGGCTGGATGCACAACTATATGCGCATGTATTGGGCGAAGAAGATTCTGGAATGGACGAAATCTCCTGCCGAGGCGTACCGTATCGCGGTGTATCTCAACGATAAATACGAACTCGACGGCCGCGATCCCAACGGTTATGCCGGGATTGCCTGGGCCATTGTCGGAAAGTTCGATCGCCCGTGGTTCGAGCGGCCGATCTTCGGACAGATTCGCTACATGTCAGCGGCTAGCACGGGAAAGAAATTCGATAGCAAGCGATACATCGAACAGAATCTGTCGCCTGCGCTCTTTTGACGTTCAAAACGACCTCCCCGAATCCAGCAGTATCGTCACCGGCCCCTCGTTCACCAGTTCGACCTGCATCATTTCCTGAAACCGGCCGGTCTCGCACCGCAGGCCCGCAATTCGAATCCGTTCCACGAAGAGTTCATAGAGTCGCCGCGCATGATCCGGAGGAGCTGCATCGTCGAATGATGGCCTCTTGCCTCGGCGGACATCGCCATACAACGTGAACTGCGAGACCGCGAGAATGCTCCCACCCGCATCGCAAACGCTGCGGTTCATCTTGCCAGCTTCATCCTCAAACACTCTCAGCCCCGCGATCTTATCGGCCAGATACTGCACATCCCCTTCGGTGTCCTGATGCCCGACTCCGAGCAGAACGAGCAGCCCCAGTCCGATCTCGCCCGCAATCGACCCATTCACCGTGACCTTTGCGCGGCTGACGCGCTGGACGACCGCTCTCATCGAATTCTCCTCACGCGAATCTGGAGCCCGAAGAAGCCGCCACGTTGACCCCGGCAACGGCCAACCGTTAGGATGCAAGGTTGCGAATCTGACTGATCGAGGCTTTGCCGGAAACTGAGCCTTTCTTTACACGAATTCACCGGGACCATTACACTACACACTCGCCTTTTTTCGTAATGCAGCAGGTGCGACGTTGGGAAGCCGGAAGGCCAAATCGGCCGGCCGCCGGGTAACAAGATTGCGCGACCGATATATTGAAATTCAAATCTAATCGAGCCAAGCGAGGAGACACATGGCAGCCGTTGACGAGAAGGTAAAGCAGATTATCGTGGAGCAGTTGGGAGTCGACGAGGGCGAAGTCACATCGAGCGCGTCGTTCGTGGACGATCTGGGCGCGGATTCGCTCGACACCGTCGAACTGGTAATGGCCTTCGAAGAAGCTTTCGACATCGAAATCCCCGACGAGGACGCGGAGAAGATTCGCACCGTGCAGGATGCCGTCGACTACATCGGCAAGCACGCGAAAGCGGGGAAGTAACACTTGGGACGCAGGGTCGTAGTTACAGGCCTGGGCTTGATCTGCGGCGTGGGCAATTCCACCGATGAGGTATGGAAGGCCCTGCTCGCCGGGCAGTCCGGCGTGAAGCGCATCACCGGCTTTGACGCGAGCGCCTTCGCCTGCCAGATTGCCGCCGAGGTCAAGAACTTCGACCCGCTGAACTACGTCGAAAAGAAAGAAGTCAAGAAGATGGGCCGTTTCATCCATTTGGCCATTGCCGCCTCAGATGAAGCGTTGAAGATGTCAGGACTGAAGATCACTCCCGAAAACGATGAACGCGTTGGAGTGCACATCGGTTCCGGGATCGGCGGTTTCGACATCATCGAGCGGGAACATTCCGCCTTGATCGAGGGCGGCCCGCGCAAAATCTCGCCTTTCTTTATTCCCTCCGCCATCATCAACCTCGCCGCGGGGCAGGTTTCCATGCGCTGCGGCGCGAAGGGGCCAAACGAAGCCACAGCCACCGCTTGTACAACCAGTGCGCATTCCATCGGAGATTCGTTCCGCATCATTCAGCATAATGACGCCGATGTCATGATCGCCGGCGGCGCGGAAGCGGCAATTACTCCCATGGGTGTCGGCGGATTCGCCGCTATGCGCGCGCTCTCCACCCGCAATGACGAACCGGAGAAAGCCAGCCGTCCCTGGGATCAGGGTCGCGACGGCTTCGTCATTGGCGAAGGATCGGGCATCCTCATTCTTGAAGAGCTGGAACATGCGAAAAAACGCGGTGCTCCGATCATTGCCGAGGTCGCCGGTTATGGGATGTCGGGGGACGCCTACCACATGACGCAGCCGGCTCCCGAGCACGAAGGCGGATTCCGCGTGATGCGCAACGCGGTCCGTGATGCTGGCGTTTCGCCCAACGTAGTCGGATACGTGAACGCCCACGGCACCTCCACGCCGATCGGCGACACGCTCGAAGCCCATGCGATCCGGAATTTTTTTGGCGATCATAAGTTGGCTGTCAGTTCCACAAAATCGATGACTGGGCACCTTCTCGGCGGAGCCGGCGGCCTCGAAGCCGGAATCACCGTGCTCGCTCTACGCCATCAGATACTGCCGCCGACCATCAACCTGGAAAACCCTGATCCCGATACGGCGGGGATGGATCTGGTTCCGAATCACGCCCGCAAAGCTGAAATCGAGTACGCCATGTCGAATTCCTTCGGTTTTGGCGGTACGAATGGCGCGCTCCTGTTCCGCCGCTGGACCGAGTAGCGTCCCGTCCTCGCGCGAACTTATTTTCAGCCACGTTATTCGTCGCTCGTCCGTCTCTACACTACCGTCATAGGCATTTCCCTGAAGGGGGCGCGCGAAGCATCGCCGTCGTCCAAATGCCTTATCTGGTGCGGACTTCCGGGGTAATGTCCAATCTCCTGCTGTTGGGAGGAAACCAATGGCCATTCGGAGTTCTGCATGTTGTCCTTTGGGTCGTTGCCACGCCCGTGTCCATCTTCCACAATGCTTTTCGAAAGTGGAGTCTTCCCCTAGACCTATGGATAAAGCTTTCGCCACCACATTCGCCTCGTTGCCCGTCACTCGCAAAACCGCAGCTCGCGCCGCACTGGTTGGATTCAACGAACCGCATCGCGCTCTTCTGAACGAATGCTTTCGGCAATTCGGCATCGACACCGTGCCGATCATTTCCGATGCCGCAGAACGCCTTCGCAAAGAGAAATTCGAAGCGTGCGTGCTTCCTCTGGCAAATGAAGCCGAGGAAGTCATGGAAGCGGCACGCTCCTCGCGTTCCAACAGCCGCTGCGTGATCTACGGCGTCGGCGGCAGTGCACAGGAGGCGATGCGCTTTTCAAAATACGGAATCAATGCCATGTTCCACGTCCCGCTCGAGCGCCCAGCCATGCTGAAGCTCGTGCGTGCTACCCGTTTGCTGGTGCAGCATGAGTTCCGCCGGTATGTGCGCATCCCGGTCATTACCGAGGTCTCGGTCGTGGGCGATGGAAAGCGCGCAAGCGCAAGCAGCATCGAAATGAGTACCGGGGGGATGTCTCTTAAAAGCGCCGAGGATTTTTCGGTTGGATCGAATGTCGAAATCTCGTTTGCTTTGATGACACTGCCGCGGGTCAACGTGCGAGGCGTAATCAGCTGGAATAAGCCAAAATCGATCGGAGTGCGTTTTGACCCAAACGATGAGCGGCGGCTGAAGGTCAAGACCTGGATCGACTCATACCTGGAGAACTAGCGGCTGTTGAACTCTGATTGTTGAATGCCTGTTTTGAGAAGAGAAATCGGCTCGATTTTCATTCAACAATCAAAATTCCAACAATCAACAATTCTGCTCTCGCTACAATAGCTTCGTGCCCGAAGCTGTCACACCTGCAACCGTCAAAGCAGCCGAAGAAAACTCCGGACCACGCAGATGGACCCTCCGTCAGCGCATCGTTTTAAGCATGATCGTATGGGCCGGGAACTGGTTTATTCGCCTGCTCGGCCCGACGCTGCGGGTGAGCGTCTCTTACGAAGACGGCGCGCAGAAAACACTCGATGAACGTCCGCTGGTCGCCTCGTTCTGGCACGAGTGCATGATTCCCGCGGCGTATCTCTTCCGGAATATGGGCATCCGTGTCATGAGCAGCTTCAGCTACGACGGCGAGTATATGGGCAGAATCATTCGCCGGTTTGGCTTCGTTGCGGTCAAGGGATCGAGTAGCCGCAATCCCGTGCGCGCGCTGCTTGGCTTGCGGCGAGCGCTTGAGGAAGGTTGGACTGTCGCCTTCACCCTTGATGGCCCACGAGGACCGCGGCGTAAGGTCAAGCCTGGCCCGTCAGGTCTGGCGCGGTCTTCCGGCCTATCCATGACGACGTTCCACGCCGCGGTCGATAAGGCCTGGGTTCTTCACAGCTGGGATCGCATGATGATTCCCCACCCGTTTTCGCGGGTGCTGGTGAGGGTTGGCAAATTGATTCCCGTACCGGCCGATGCGAGTGATGAGGATCTTGAGCGCTACACTGCAGAGCTCCAGGCCGCGCTGGATCGAGTCTGCGCCTTTGCCGAAGCGAACGTCAGCCGGGCGGGCACGCCGGAATTCCCGTACTACAAGCGAGACTGAGGATTCAGGGAATCCACCGGCTGGACCCGCTATTCATCATCGAGCGCTGATCCGAGCTGCTCGTACTTATATTTCTTGCCGTCCCAGAAAAGGACCGACGAGGTGTTTTCACCCTCGCCCTGCTCTTCCATGTAAATTCCGAGCATCGTTCTCTTTTTCGTGGTCAGACGTTTTACCGAAAGAGTCTTGAAGGGCAGGTTGATGAGCAGGAACTTGGCTTTCGGGGTTTGGGCGCGCCACGCGTCTTTTCCGTCCCCATGAATGATCAGGAGGCAGACGCCACGCCGGTCGGGTTCGTCAGATGCGAATGTCGAGGTCACCTTGACGTTGCCATAGCCCAGAAAACTGTCGTAAGGATCGGAAACTGCAAAGCTGTACTCGTCCTTATCGGCCATCGGATTTTTGCATCGAGCCGCGATCACGAGATCGTCGACCCCATCTCCATCCAGATCGGCCACAAACTGCGGCGGCCCTGCCAATACAGAGCAGTTTTCGCCGAACTGCTTCTGGATGAATTCATCCGTGACTGCGGGCGATGGAGAGTGCGCGTGGGCGGGTGGCGGCGGCTGTTGTTTCTTTTCAGCAAACGCGGCCACGGCCAGCAACAGAACAAACGGCAGGAGGAGAAATCTACGCGACGGCATGCTTCTTACTCTAGTCCGGATTGATGATCGCGGGTAGAGACTGACTAGTGACGGAGGTAACGTCGTTGATCGCAGCGCCGGTATCCTGCCGGCATTCGCACGGGCTTCTCGCCCCGCGTCTTGCGGCGTGAACCGCGCCTAGCTCTGAAAATGCTCCCAACCGCGACCTGCGAGCTCACGCGCGGGACCCTTATCGGTCCTCAAAAGAATCTGAGGCTTCCGCGTGATCTCGCCAATACAAGCGATAGGAATGCCGGCGATTTGTCCCGGAACGCGTTTCCCTTCCGCGATCGTGAACAGCAGTTCGTAGTCCTCGCCGCCGTGAAGCGCGAGTTCGATATCCACCTCGCGTTCCGCGCGGCCAACCCGCGCGCGGGGAATTGCGTCAGCAAAGATCTCGGCTCCCACCCTGCTCTCTTTGCAAATGTGCGCGAGGTCGGTTGAAAGGCCATCGCTGGTATCGATCATGGCCGAAGCCAGCTTCTTCTCGCGGAGAAGACTTCCAAGCTCAATGCGCGGCTCAGGAAAGAAATGCCTGGGATAATCCTTGGGCTTCAACTTTCTCTCAGGATGTCGTCGCATCTCCGCGACCGCAGCGGCTGATCCGCCCAGGTGGCCGCTGACGTAAATCTGATCGCCAGGGCGCGCGCCCGAGCGCATGATGGCCTTTCCCTTTGGAGCACTCCCAAACACAACGATGTCTGCCAGGATTCCGTCGGGCGATTCGGCAGTATCTCCTCCCGACAAAGGAGCCTCATATTTTTCGGCGAGGCGTATTAAGCCGCTCAGGAAGCGTCGTAGCCACGATTGCGGCAGCTTTCGTGGCAGGCCGAGTGACAAGAAAACGGCAAGCGGTTTGCCACCCATGGCCGCCATGTCGCTCAGCCCCCGAGCCAGGCACCGATGACCAACCGACTCGGGACTGTGCCAGTCGCGCCGGAAATGAACACCTTCGAGCGTGAAGTCAGTGGTCACGAGAAAATCATGCCCTGGCTTCGGACGCAGCACCGCGCAATCGTCGCCGATTCCGGCAGAAATCGTCCGCTGCCGATCGCCTCTGCGACTCCGCGCGGCCGCCCCAACCATTCTCCGGATCTGCTCAATCAGCGCTCGTTCTGGAAGCGGCATTGCGGCTACAAATATACCGCCACGCCGTTCCCGGTTCGCCTCTAAGCTGGTTCACCTCGAAGACGAGCCCAGTCACCTATGTACAATTTCGGGCCTGAGCGGACTCTCCGGTAACCTGCCCTTGGTGCCCACCGGATTACCCGCCTTCGGTAACCGCAAATCTG
>DATJOA010000029.1:0-3458 GCA_035507635.1 Candidatus Acidiferrales bacterium | reverse complement strand
GACCGCAGTATGGAGAGGATCGCAGACCGTTGGGCAGGAGCGGGAGCGACCGGCGAGCGGTTCCAGGATCCGCACCATGTGTATTCCGGCGATCTGGATTTGTTCGGGAACGCGAGTCTATTTCAATTGCTCTCGGCGGCGCGCACTCGCATGGGAGAGGAGACACTTGCATCGTGGTTGCTTGCCCCCGCTCCGGTCGAACAGCTTCGCGAACGTCATGCGGCCATCAACGAATTGCGCGACGAACTCGATCTGCGCGAAGACCTCGCGGTTCTTGGCGAGGATGCCGGAGTGGGAGTCTTTTCCGATGAGTTGGGAACGTGGGCGGAAGCGCCGAATCAGATGAATCCTCTGTGGCTGGCCTGGGCGGCGCCGATTCTTGCAATGTTTGCCGTGGCGTCTGCTGTTATTTGGGCGGTGTGGGACCTGGCCGCTCCATTCGTGGTCGTCGTGAGCGTCGAGGTATGGTTCACCTACCGGCTGCGGAAAACACTGGATGCCATTCTGCATGGGACCGAGCGCGAGTTTCACGATCTCGATCTTCTCTCTGGAATCCTGGAAAAGCTTGAGTTGCACGACTTTCGCGAGCCCCATCTGAAAGCGATGCAGCAACAATTGCTATCCGGCGGAACGACCGCCTTTCAGGCTATCGCGAAGTTGAGAAAGCTGGTGGATTTGATCAACTCGCGCGAAAACGTATTCGTCCGGATCATCGACGCTCCGCTGATGTATTCGGTACAGGTGGCGTTTGCGGCGGAGCGGTGGCGGAGCGCTCACGGTGGCGCTGTCCGGGGATGGCTGAGAACTGTCGGCGAGATTGAGGCGCTGCTTTCCCTCGCGGCTTACAACTTCGAGCGTCCGAGGGATCCGTTTCCTGAATTCATGGAAGGAAGCACAGCGTTCGACGCCGAGGCGCTGGGGCATCCTCTTCTGGCTGAGGCCCTATGCGTCCGCAATGATGTTCAGGTTTGCGGAGCGACGCGAGTCCTGCTGGTCAGCGGGTCAAACATGTCCGGCAAAAGTACACTACTGCGCGCGGTGGGAATCAACATCGTGCTCGCGATGGCAGGCGCTCCTGTGCGGGCGCGAAAATTGCGGCTGACGCCGTTACGGGTTGGCGCGAGCATCCGAGTAAACGATTCTTTGCAAGAAGGCAGCTCGCGATTCTATGCAGAGATTAAGCGGCTGCGTCAGATTTACGATCTGGCCGGTGGAAACCCGGCGCTGCTTTTTCTGCTGGATGAACTGTTGCAGGGAACGAACTCGAAAGACCGCCGCATTGGAGGAGAAGGCATCGTCCGGGCGTTAGTCGCGCGCGGATCAATCGGATTGTTGAGCACGCACGATCTCGCGCTGACGGATATCGGCAGCGCTCTCGACGGACATTTGCACAATGTCCATTTCGAGGACGAACTGGCGAACGGAAAGATCACTTTCGATTACACGCTGCGCGAGGGCGTTGTCACCAAGAGCAATGGGCTCGAGTTGATGCGCTCAATCGGGCTAGACGTTTAGCTCCCGATTTACCAGACTCTGCAGGCGTTCTGGTTGACCATGGGCGAACCCGCTTTGCAATGAAATGCCTGCTGGAACTGCGGCATGTTTGAGACGACGCCGTTGGTGCGATATTTCTCGGGCGAGTGCGGATCGACGGTGGCGCGCAGTCGCTTCGTCTCATCGCGCGTCTGGCCGCACCAGCTCTGGCCGTAGCCGATGAAGAAGCGCTGGTCGGGAGTCAGGCCATCGATCGGCTGAAGGTTCTCGCCTTTCGTGTCCTGCTTCCAGGCCATGTAGGCGAGGAGCAATCCACCTAGGTCGGCAGTGTCTTCGCCGAGGGTCAATTTTCCATTGATCTTGATGTCGTCGATGATCGTGTAGCCCGAATATTGATTTGAGATGCAGTCGGCGCGCTTCTGAAATTCCTTTGCGTCAGCGGGGGTCCACCAGTCACGCAGATTGCCCTGCGCATCGAACTGGCGGCCTTCATCGTCAAAGCCGTGTGTGAGCTCGTGACCGATCGTGCCGCCGGTGTCGCCGTAATTTGGTGCGGCGTCGGAGGTCGGATCGAACGCGGGCGGCTGCAAGACACCGGCGGGGAAGTTGATGTCGTTCATCTGTGGATCGTAGTAGGCGTTCACGGTCGGCGGCGTCATGCCCCACTCGCCTCGATCGACGGGCTTGCCAATTTTCGCGAGCTGGCGGTCGAATTCGAACTTGCGTGAGCGTTCGACATTGCCCAGCTCGTCGCCGCGGATGATCTCGAGCTTGCTGTAGTCGCGCCATTTGTCGGGATATCCAATCTTATTGGCGACGCCATGAAGCTTGATCAGGGCTTGCTGCTTGGTCGCGGCCGACATCCAGGGAAGATTCTCGATGTCCTGCTGCATCGCAGTCTCGATCTCTTTGACCATCTTGACCGCCTGCTGCTTCGCTTCGGGGCTGAAATATTTGTCGACATAAGCCTGCCCGAGCGCTTCGCCCAGATCGCGATCTACGCCTTCAGTGCAGCGCTTCCAGCGGGGTTTAATTTCCTGCTGCCCGCGAAGAGTCTTGCTATAGAAAGCAAAGTTTTCGCTGACGAATGCGGAGGAAAGAAAGGATGCGTCGGCGTGCACGAGATGCCAGCGAAGATACGTCTTCCAGTCGTCGAGGCTGGCCGCACTCAATTCTTCGCTCATGGCCTTGAAGAAGTTCGGCATGGCAACATTCAGTGACGAAAGAGAAGGCACACCGACTTTCGTGAAGTACACGTGCCACTGAAATTCGGGCGAGAGCTTTTCCAGTTCTCCGCCGGTCATTTTGTGATCGAGAGCCTTCGGATCGCGCTGCTCGACGCGCGTCATGGATCCTTTGGCCAATGCGGTTTCAATGCTCATGATCGTTTGAGCTTCCGAGGCGGCTGCGTCGGGGTTATCCCCGAGAAGTTCGAACATCTTCTGCACATGGGCTAAATAGCCCTTGCGCAATTCCTGCGACTTGGCATCGTCCTTCGTGTAGTAGTCGCGATCAGGAAGGCCGAGGCCACCTTGGTAGACGTCGGCGATAACCTGATTTGCATCGCGGAAGTCCTGTATGGAATCGAAGCGGAACAGAACGTTGTCATACACCATCAGGGCGGCGAGATCGGCAATCTCAGACTTGGATTTGAGCTTCGCGATCTGGTCGAGGATGGGCTGGATCGGCTCGGCTCCCTTGGCGTCGATAGCCTTTTCGTCCATGCAAGAAGCGTAGTAGTCGCCGATTTTCTGCGTGACGGCATTGCGCGTCGAACTCGGCGCGGCAGCGGCTTCGAGAATGCCGCGCAGCTGCGAAAGATTCTCGTCCTGCATCTTCGAGTATGTGTCCCAGGACGATTGGTCGGGCGGGATGGGATTGTTCTTGATCCAGCCTCCGCAGGAGTACGCGAAGAAATCGACGCAGGGGTCGATGCTGCGGTCCATCGAATTCAGATCGAGGGA
>DATJOA010000028.1:0-4778 GCA_035507635.1 Candidatus Acidiferrales bacterium | reverse complement strand
GCCGAAGCCAGATCGATAAACCGCCGCGCATCGGAAAGTTCTTTGGCGCGCTTCTCCGGATCTTCCATATACAAATTTGCCGAACTGCTGACGCACGCAATGTGGAGCTTATGTGCGCTGACCTCGCTTTTCGTCTGCGCGATGCGATCGGCAACAAAGAGAGGATTTGACGGCAAATCCATGTTTCCTTGCAACCCCCGAAGCTCAATGGCAGCGAATCCATGCTGCTGCGCGAAGTCCAGAATCTTCGGCCATTGCCATGCGGGACAGCCGAGCGTCGAAAATGCGAGAGGTAGATGGCTCGCACTCTTCTTCGCCGCCAGCAAATGTGGAAACGCGGACGCCGCCACCGATACCGAGAGCAGCTTCACAAACTCGCGCCGGTTAGCCACTAGATTTCGCCCCTCTTCATCTGCCGTACCGCGTAATCGCACGCGCGGGCCGTCAGAGCCATGTACGTCAACGATGGATTGACGCACGACGAAGAAACCATCGCGCCACCGTCGGTCACAAAAAGATTCTTCACGTCGTGCGCCTGGTTGAACGAATTGAGCACCGACGTTTTCGGATCGCGACCCATCCGCGCTGTCCCCATCTCGTGAATCGAGAATCCAGGTGGCTCATCGAGTGCGAACGGTCGGATGTCGGTCGCTCCGACCGCAGCCAGCATTTCCGAGGCCGTGATCGCCATGTCGTGGCGCAACGCAAGTTCGTTCTTGCTCCACGCGGAGTGAATCTTAAGAGCCGGAATTCCCCAAGCGTCGACTTTCTCTTTGTCGAGTTCCACATAGTTGCCGTGGCTAGGCAGGCACTCGCCGAATCCGTAGAAACTGAAGCGCCATGGTCCGGGCCCGCGCAGAGACTTCTTGAACTCCACGCCGAAGCCAGTTTGCGAGATGCCTCGCTCCCAACCTTCGCGGTAGCCTCCGCCTTGAAATCCGTATCCGCGCAGGAAATCGGGGTCCTTCGATTTCACATTGCGGAACCGCGGCATATACACGCCATTCGGGCGGCGTCCGAATTCGACCCGATCTTCATTCCCCGGAATCACGCCATCGGCGCCTCCGGCTTTAATGTGATCCATCACGTTGTGACCCAGTTCGCCGCTCGAGTTTGCGAGTCCATTGGGGAATTCGGGAGTTGAGGAATTCAAAAGCAGCCGCGTCGATTCCAAAGTTGAGGCGCAGAGAAAAACAACCTTCGCGTGAAATTCCAGCGTTGTGCGCGAATTGGCATCAATCACGCGGACGCCCTTGGCTCGGCGCGTTTTGGAATCAAAAATGACGCTGTGCGCAACGCTGAACGGCCGAAGCGTCAGACGGCCAGTTTTCTCGGCCGCCGGTAAGGTCGCATTGATGCTGCTGAAATAAGAGCGCGTGATGCATCCGCGCTCGCACGGCCCGCAGTAGTGGCACGCCGCGCGCTCGTTCAGATCTTTGGTAAGAATCGCGGCGCGGCCAATCGTCAGCACGCGCTCCCCGCCGAAATGCTTCGCGACCCTTTCCCGCACTAGTTTCTCGGTGCAGTTCAATTCCATCGGAGGAAGGAACTTGCTGTCAGGCAATTGTGGAAGCCCGAGCGCTTCGCCAGAAATGCCGGCGAACTGCTCGACGTAGTCGTACCACGGACCGATGTCGGCGTAGCGGATCGGCCAGTCAATCGCAATTCCATCGCGCAGATTGGCTTCGAAATCAAGATCGCTCCAGCGGTAACTCTGGCGTCCCCACGTGATCGAGCGCCCGCCGACCTGCCGTCCGCGAATCCAGCGGAACGGCTTGCCCTCCGCGGTCGTGTAAGGATTTTCTTTGTCGCTGACGAAAAATTTCGACGACCATTCATCGCACGCGTAGCAGGTGCTTTGAATCGGCTGGTCCGCGAGTTGTTTCTTGCGGTCGCCGAGTCCTCGAAATTTCACCTCCCATGTCGGAACGTGTTCGACATAATCCTGCTCGGGAACGATTGGCCGCCCGGCTTCCAGCACAAGCGTTTTCAGTCCCTTCTCGGTAAGTTCTTTGGCTGCCCAGCCGCCGGTGATGCCGGAGCCAACCACAATCGCGTCGTAAGAGGTCTGTTCGCTCACTTTTGCTGCGGAACCTCCTTAATTGGAGACGCAGGCTGGCATCCGACGAACCGCCCCGGAATAATTTCGAAATGCAGTTCATCCGTGGCGCCCGCTTCGGATGTGTAATAAGCGGTCAGCGTCAGGCGCCGCAGCATGGGATAGAAACTCGCATCGGCAGGGAATTCGTGCTCGACTCGCGATTGCTCTGCCGCTTCTTCGATCATTTTCTCGCCGAGTGCTCTGAGCATGTCTGCTTGCTGAGCCGCCGCGCACTCGACAAAATCTTTTCCAAACAAACCCCTTGTCTGTGAATCGACATCTGCCAAGCCCTTCAGAAAGCGCTGGCGATCATCGCCGTCGTACCACTCGGTCAGCATGAGATCGATAAACGCGCTGGCCCCGACGTCGGTTGCGCCGGGAGTATCAGTGCGCGGAATGATCATTTCCGCCATAGCTATCACAGTGGCATCCTGATGCGCGTTTAAAGTGCGCAGAGAGGAGTGGGTCTCAATCAGGGCGCGCGCTTCCCGCAGAAAGATCAGCAGCTTCGGAGGAGCGAGTTGCAGCCCAGCCCCTGTAGCAAGAATTTGAAGGACTTCACGTCGTCGCATAGGAATGGTTTGAGGCTTGTTGCTTATGTTACCTAATTTGTCGACGATTCGTGGATTTCTTTCGAAGTAACTCGAATTAGCCGACTACTTGGCCGCGGTCGATTGAAGAGGGAAATTGCCTTTCCAGTGGATAATCTCGGTGTTCGGATAGTAGTGATTCAGAATCTCTAGAAAGCCAGCCCCAGACTCGGCCATTGCCTTGGCCCCCGCTTGGCAGAGCCCAATTCCGTGTCCGTAGCCGCTTCCTTGCAGAACGATTTGGTCCCCAATCTTCTTCTCGACGAAGTCGTTGCTTGGAACCGCACTCCATCCTAGACGGCGAGCGATGTGCAAACGCGCAGACTCGTCCGAACTCCGCAACCCCGCGGCATCAGCCGAAGACAATCGAGTTGTCCATCTGGCAAGGTGAGCGATACAGTGCTTGCACTCCACGGAGTAATAAGGATAGGTGCCCCCACGCAACCCCACCTGCGCCGGAGTTCGTGTATGCCCGCTGCAACTGCGCGTGTACATCGCAGCGAATGGCTTCGTGTTGTAAGCCAGCACGAGCCCTTCAGTAGCAGCCGCCGCTCGCGCTGAGGGACTGTCATCTGAAGGAGGTTCGCGAAGAAATTGGCAATGCGTCGTGTCGCAGAAGTCGAACTCGCTGTGGCGTCCCTGGCTTGAGACGAGATACGAGCGAGCGGCGACAGCTTGCGCCTTGAGCGCTTCCAGAGGAGCGTCTACTGCGCTTTCCGCAGCCACGATAGAAGCGACAGCTGTTTCACGATCCATGGTAATGACCGCGATCAACTGGTCGCCAGACGGCATGATTTCCAACGTTCCGCGATAATGGCGCGAAATTTTGCCGCGCACACCAAGAATGAAATCGACCGGTTCGCCGCTCCTGTCCGTCACTATAACTTTAGAGGCAAGAATGGCGCGAGTGCCGGCTTTCAATGAAATTATCGAGTCAGTAATTGTCACGTTCGCCACATTCAGTCCCGAACTCGCCTCAAGCGTCACGCTCTGGTCGTCGGCATGCAGAACAAGCGCTTGGCCGTCCATCGCTCGCACGATGAATTCGCGCGGATGAAAAAGCCCGAGAACGCCAATGCGAACGTCATAGCGAGTCGCTGTGTCCCGGACATTCTGGGCAAGGGGAGGTCCGGGTGTAATCGCGATGCAGATCGCCAGGAACATAGGCAGTCGGCGGATCCATCGCCAGTCTCTCCGCATTCGGCTAATCCTCAATCCTGTGCAGCATCTGCCCGGCAGTTTTGGCGGCCTGCGCTCCAGGAACTCCGTGAACACGCACCAGCAGCAGAACCTGCGGATCATCGCCAGGGTACAAAGCTACAGTGAACCCATCGCCCGGAGCGTGTCGCGAATGAGTACAAGAAGCCGTTCCGGTCTTAGCCAGCGCATTAGGAAAAGAAAGAGCGCGATCCACTTCGGCCGCTGTTCCTCTTCGAGCCGACTCGGCCATTCCATCCATGATCTGTGCGACTCCAATTCGCTCACGGTTACGAGAAAGTTCAATATACGCACGCGCCAGCCGCAGCGGAGAAATCTTCCAGGAAGATCCCAGTCCGGCGAATTCAACTCCGGAACTTTCTGGACCAGGCGTTTCCATTCCAAACCGCGCCGCAGTCGCCGCAACCTCGCTTCGACTCAGATCAGCCGTCAATGCCCGAAAGTAAGAGTTGCACGAGTAAGCAATCGCCGAACTGAGACCGATGCTTCCGTGACCTTCAGACCGCCAGCAGCCCGAGGCCGTTCCGCGACACGTATGAATCGGATATTGAAAATTGTGCTTCTGCCCGTAAGCCAGCGCAGCGAAGGGTTTGACCAATGATCCCAACGGAATTGGAATCTCCGGATGATCCCACCGCGAAGCGAGAATCTCACCTGTGTGCGCGTCGAGCAAAACTAACGAAACATCACGGCTGGGAAATTCCCGATCAAGCGAACGTGCCGCCGATTGCGCAAAAAGCGAAGACCCTTCAGCAATTCCGGCCTTCGGCCCACCGCGCGAGGGTTCCCCAAGCAAACAGATCAACGCCAACGGCAATGCGATTTGCTTTATTGAGACCATTCGTAGGTGACGGTCTGCCGCACCATGC
>DATJOA010000027.1:0-110226 GCA_035507635.1 Candidatus Acidiferrales bacterium | reverse complement strand
TGCGGGCGCGGAAACAGCTCGCGCTCAAAAATTACGCACTTCACGCCGTTCTTCGCCAGGTAGCAGCCCATGCTCGCTCCGGCCGGGCCGCCGCCGATGATCGCTACATCAAAATCCGGCACTGAATGATTCATATCCCCTGTTCTCTCCCGAGAAAACTTGTTTCGTCTATGGATGGCCCACTCAAGCCAGATTTTGGCCTGAGTGGGATTGTCTCTATACGGAGGCTTCGACAAACGCGTCAGCCGTCAGGTCGCCGAGGAACCCGTGCAGCGCGTGATTCGGATTCGCCTCGACCTGTCTCACGATGTTCTGCATGCGCGTCAGAACCTCGGGCTGAGCTTCGTCATAAACGTCGCCCTGCAATAGCTTCAGCACATCCAGGCGATACCGAGGATCGGCCACGAAAGCCGTGAAGAGCACGTTCAACCTATAATAGACAGTGATGAAGTTGTACCAGTTGCGCGTACCTCGCTTCAGCAGGGTTTCGTACTCCTGGAACGACTCGCGGCTGTAGTTTCCGGTCTCGAGCGCCTTCAGAATGTCCTTGTGCGCGAAACGCGAGCAGTTCAGCGCAATGCTGACGCCCGTCGAGAAGATTGGATCGACGAAACGCGCCGCATCGCCCACCAGCACGATGCGATCACCCGTGATCTGCTTCATCGCGTAACTGTAGTCGCCTTCTTCCTTGAATGGCTTGATCTGCTGCGAGCCCTGTGCCCTCAGCCCTTCATACAGTTCCGGACGACTCTTGATGCACTCCCAGAAGAATTTCTCACGGTCTTCCTTGCTGGTCGCGAAATTCTTCTTCTGAGTGACCACGCCGATGCTCGTGACAGTTTCGGTGATCGGAATCTGCCATACCCAGGTGTTGGTAATCGGCAGGAAGTGGATGAAGATGAAATCGCCCTGCGTCTCTTTGTTCGCGGCCATGCATTTACGGTCATAGCCGTCGAACCAGGTGTGAATGGCGTATTGATCGAACACCTTGTCCTGTATCCGCCACTTCATCTGGTTGCCGACCATGGTCTTGCGGCCCGAAGCATCGACGATAATTTTGCAGGTCGTCGACATGTCCTTCTTGCCCATCTTGAACTTGACCTCAGCGTGGTTCGGATTGCTGAAGTCGACACCGGTAACACCAATACCCTCGTACACCTTGGCACCAAGCTCATTGGCGTGCTGCAGCAGCATCAAATCGAACTTGCTGCGATCGACGTGATACGTGTAGTTCTGCCCCACTCCCTGATCGCGTTCCGCGAAGCGCACGTCGACGTGGCAATCGGCCGAGACGCCGCCGAAATCCATGTTGTAAACCTTCGCATCCGAAGCGGCCGTCCACGCGGCGCCGAACTTGTGCGGAAACTTTGCTTCCTCCATTTTCGGAAGGAAGTCCAGATCTTTGAATACACGAGTCGAGGACGGAACCAGCGACTCTCCCACGTGCTCACGCGGAAACAAATCCCGCTCGAATACGACGCAATTGACGCCGGCTTTAGCCAAGTAGGAGGCCATGCTTGATCCAGCCGGCCCGCCTCCAATGATTCCTACTTCAAAATCGGGCACAGACGAGCTCATATGTGCTGTTTCTCCCAAGGATTATTGGTTCGAAGAGCCTTCATTTTCAGAATTCAATTCACTCCCCAGCCAGCCGAAGCACAGACACCGTTCCTTCCCACAACGATCAAAGGAACAGAAATCAGCTTTCGCAAAGCGAGGGAGAAAAGAGACGCATCAAAAATTTGAGGGGGATCGCTACATTCACTACCGAACTGTGTTCACCTAGTTAACCAAATTCTGGGTCCTTCGCCAAGCTGAAAATTTTTGCACACTATCGGAAGTAACACATTTCGAATCTAACAGTTGTCCGAACTTTAGACCATTGTTTTCATAGGTTTAATCGAGCCGGTTTTCCTGAGTGTCCAAGAGGCGCAAAGCTTTTGCATAATCATGAAAATCTCCTTCGGACCACCGGTCGATCAACCTGCCCTCTCGACCGGAGCGTTGTTTTCCGCGAAGGGAAAGACAATGCGGAGCGGCGAGACCCTCTGTTTAACGATCGAATATTCCCCGACCCAATCCAGTTCCAGCCACTCGTCCAAATCTCCCCCGCGAGGTTCTTTTGAAAGTCTCTCAATGCTTCCCTCTCCTGTTGATTCTTCCACTCGCCACCTTCACGCTTCTGGGATGCGGAGGCGGGTCTTCGTCCGGAGGTGGCGGCGGGCAGAATCCTGGCATCACCATCGCCTCCGCTCCTTCGCAGATCGGCGCTGGCGCGAACTGGCAATTTAGCGCAACCGTCACAGGAGTCTCCGGAAATCAGGGTGTGAATTGGTCCATCAACCCATCGACCGCCGGATCCATCGATTCCACTGGACTCTACATCGCGCCAACCACCGGCACCTTCCCAGAGACCGTTACTGTGACCGCAGCGTCACAAACCAGCTCGAGCCTTTCCGCTTCCGACAGCGTCACGGTCACGCAAATGGATCCTCTAGGCACCGCCCAGGGGTCGCAGATTACCTGTCCCCAATTTGGCGGAGGCCTTCCTGCCTCCAGTTCCAGTTGTTATCAGATCAACACCTCCTGCCCCGGAGCCGCCGATTTTTCTGCCTACCTCAAAGTGAATCAGCCTGCGGGGACGCCCCTTGGCACGGTAATCTTCGGCACCGGAACCGGCGGCACCTCGCTCTACGACTACGATGTTCCCGATTTCTTTAATGGCAGCACCAACGGAGGGCTCACGGTTGTTCAGAGCGTTCTGAATGCCGGCTTTACCACGGTGCAGGTGACCTTCGGAGCTCCATTCAACGGCAACACGCCCAATGGGTGGCTCACCGGTCCCGGCGGCGTACGCCGGCTGGCTTGCCGCTACGCGACGGTCGCCCAGTGGGTCTACCAGAACATTCACAGCTCCAATACAGGCGCTCCCTTGTGCGCCACCGGAAACAGCGGCGGGTCCGGTGCCATCGCCTATGCCATTACCGACTACGGCCTCGACGCAATCTTCTCCATGGTCGAGGAGACCAGTGGACCGCCCATGTCGCGACTCGACCAGGCATGCCTGCCTCCATCCAACGCGACCTGTGCGCCCCATCAGTTCACCTGTAATGCTGGCGATCCGGTGGAAAACCTTTCAGTCTGTTATTCGGTCGATGACGCGGGAATCGTCGATACCGCCTATCCACAGCCATATTGCAAAGACGCGATCGACGGCACGACGCCCCCGGACGGGCTATTCCTCTCCGACAGCATCCTGGGTGGCCCGCAGCGCACCTTCCCGAAAACGCGGGTAAACGTCCTCGTTGGTGGACAAGACACCACCGCCGCCGTCGAACAAGGCCTGACCTTCGTCGATGCGTTGACGAATACAGCTACTGGACAAGCCTGCGTCACCGACGCTCCCCATCCCATGCCCTCGGCCGCCGACGCAGCCGCGGCGATCGCGACCGATATCGAGAACCTCTGCCGCCTGCAGTAGCTATGGAATGCGTACAATTCCGTCAGCAATGGCAGAACTGAAAGATTTCTTAACCGCAGCGCTAGGCATTGCAGCCTTGTCGGCTTCCTGTGGCTTTGCGTCAAGGTCGCGACGTTCTTCCATGAGCGCGGATTGACGGGTAGCCGCAGTTCGAACGTTGAGATTCAGACACTGTTCCACGGAAACACAAAAGACCAAGACTCAGATATAGCCGGGCTTATCAGTTGCGTGCGGGCGATCTCTGTGTGCTTCTCGTCGATTGCCTTCCATCGCGAAAGTCCATGCACTTCCGTGTAATTCCTAAATCATTCAGCTATTCCCACTTACGCGATATTTCGTTATCCTTCCTCTACCGCCTCGTCTGAAGTCTTGCAATTTTGTTCAGGTCCCGGTCTCAGCCGTTCGATGGCATCGGGCTTCTTGAACAAGGGCCCCATCTCATCTGGCCGCTGTCTCTGCACGCCCACAATTTATCTCGGTCGAAAGGGTCTCATCATGCGGAAGGCATTCCCCCTGTGCATTCTCGCGCTATCATTTTGTGTTTCGCATCTAGCCTTCGCACAGGCTAGTATCAATGAAGGATTGGAAACGGCGTTCCTCTACGTCGATCCCAATGGATCTGACTCCAACTCGGGCTCGCAATCCCATCCGCTGAAGACGATAGGCAAAGCCGCCTCTCTCGCCGAAACAAATAACCAGAACGGCATCGGCACCCGCGTCACGATCAATCCCGGAACCTACCGCGAGAGCGTCACCCTCACTCACAACAGCAAAGACACTACCCTGCCGATTACCTTCGAAGCCGCCACCAACGGCACGGTAATCGTCAGCGGCAGCACGCTCTACACAGGCTGGGCGAAGTACTCCGAGAACAACAGCATCTACACCAACGGTTGGACCAACAATTGGGGAACCTGCTCCCAACTCACATCCTGCCCCTATCAGCAGGACATCATGATGCGCAGAGAAATGGTCGCCGTGAACGGTGCCGTCCTGACGCAAGTCATGTCGATTCCTCAAATGCTCGCGGGAACCTTCTATGTCGACGAGTCCAGCAATCTGATCTACGTCTGGCCTCCTTCCGGCACGACCATGAGCACAGCCACCGTCGAGGCTGCCTCCACCGGAACCCTGTTTTCCATCCAGCACAAATCGGATATCGTCATCCGCGGAATCACTTTCCAATATGCGAATACCTGCCGGGCATCCGCAGCCGTACAGGTCGAGGGGGAATCGACTAACATCCTGTTCGACACCGACACCTTCCAGTGGAACAACGGCCAGGGACTCAGCATCTCGAATCCGACAACCTACTTCACCGTTGAAAACAGCGTCGCGCAACACAACGGCGACAGCGGCTTCCAGGAATCACAAACCAAGTATGGACTCTGGCAATCCGATACGACTTCCTACAACAACTGGCGCGGCGCGCAGGGCGGCTACTACGCCTGCAACACCTCCGGACTCCACGCCTGGGGCGCTCACAACGATACTATCGATGGCCTGACTATCAGCTATAACGAAGCCTACGGCGTTCACTGGGACACCGACAACGCTAACATCAGCGCCAGCGGCGTCAATGCGACCAGCAATCTCCTCAGCGGAATCTTCATCGAGAAAGACGAAGGTCCGCTGACATTTTCCGACAGCTATTTCTGCAATCAGACTTCCTCGCTCAACGTCGGAGGCGTCGTTCTCCGCAACTCCGAGGGAGTTTCGGTGAGCAACAGCGTGCTGATGAACAACACCCCTAGCCAGTACATCATCATCGGCAAAAAAGGCGGAATCGACGTCACGAACTGGGAGACCGGCAAAACCACGAACCTGATTACCCAGAACTTCACGAACACTTCAAACACGATCCAGGGCAACGGCAGCAGCCAGCTGGTGTTTCAGGACAGCTACCTGGTCGACTCCGACTGGACCGACTTCGAATCCACGCTCAGCTCCTCGAAAAACACGTGGTGGAATGCTTCGAACTCGAGCACACCATTTCTGGTGCCGACTCCGAATCCCGGAACCTCCGACGATTTCTCCGGCTGGCAAAGTGCGACCGGAACCGATTCGAGTTCGAGTTTCAAGGCGCCATCTTCCACCATTGGATCGGCCTGCAGCCTGACTCCCGTCGGCACCGACTTCTGGATCACGATCGACAACAACGCTCTGACGGTGAAGCAAGGAAAAAGCGCGACGTTCAACCTCGCGATCATCTCCCTGAATTTCAGCGGAACAGCAAGCCTCACCCTCGATGGAATCACCGAGGTTAAAGGTCTCTCGGCCACGTTAAGCGCGAGCTCGATCAAGACTTCTGGCAGCTCGGTCCTGACCGTCACGGCGAGCTCGACCACCGCAAAGGGGACCTACTCAATCGTCGTCCTTGCCAACAGCGGCAACCTGACTCGCACGGTCACGACGCAATTAACGGTGAACTAGACGCGATCTGAAGTTTGTCGCGAGCTGTCATCCTGAACGACGCGGTTGCTCAAGCGAAGCGCGAGCAACCGCACAGTTGAAGGATCTCTATCCGCAACTCGCTGCTGCGTACCAAAGCCCGCAATCTCCGATCCGCACGCCAAACGGATACAATCATCCCCGCGATCGCACACTCGCGGAGATGAGACTCATTTCAATCACGCCGCCACCTGCCGCGCTACTGGCTGTGTTCTGCGTGTGCGCCGCGTCGTCCCAAATCTCCAAGCGCCCCAGCCCTCCGACCGGTCATATCACCGCCGGACGCGATATGATCAGCGCTCGCGCCGGACTCACGGCCACGATCCTGCCGGATTTCAAAGTTCTCATCGCCGGCGGCAAAGATAAAAAAGGAATCGTCCTCTCCACTACCGAAATTTACGATCCAACCACCGAAACGTTTTCCCCCGGGGAAAAAATGTCGGTCCCGCGCCAGGGACACGTCGCCGCAGTGCTCGGCGACAGCAACATCCTGATTGCCGGAGGCAGAACTCGCGGCGGCGTGGCACTCACAAGCTCCGAAATGTACGACTACGAGACCGGCAAGTTCGTCTCGCGCGGAAAGATGCACTTCGCCAGAGCCCACGCGACGGCAACCGTCCTGCGCGATGGCCGCGTTCTTGTTGTGGGCGGCCAGAACACCAATCAAGATTTGGACTCGGCCGAAACGTACAACCTGCTCGACGGCAAATGGACGCTAACCGGTAAGATGTCTTCCGCACGCGCAGGCCATACGGCCACACTCCTCTCCGATGGCCGCGTTTTGATTCTCGGCGGACGCAGCGCCAGTTCTGTCCTCGCCAGCGCCGAAATCTTCGATCCGAAAACAAACCACTTTTCTCCCGCTGGAGCGATGCGCGAAGCCAGATGCACGCATAGCGCAGCGCTTCTGCCGAATGGCAAAGTGCTCGTCGTTGGCGGAGCTTCGGACGCAGGTGCGACCAAGCCGCTGGCGTCATCGGAACTCTACGATCCCGACAGTCAAAGCTTCGCTCCCTCAGGCGATCTGAATGAAGCCCGGATGAAACTTGGTGACGCACAGCTTCTTCTCGATGGCAGAGTACTGATTGCGGGCGGTGGCAGTTCTGCCGAAATCTACGAACCGCGAGCCGCTATGTTCCGGCCGGTCGTTGGGACCTTCGACTTTCTGCTGTCCTCCCCTGCATTAATCGAACTGATGGATGGCTCCGTTCGCATCTTCGGCGGCGCTGATGCTGAGGGGAACAGTAGCGCCAAGAGCTGGATCTATCGGCCCTAGTCAGGGGCAGAGGCTGGGGACCAGGGGCTAGTTGCACCTTCGAAGCTGCGGAGAAACCAGGAACGATTTTCGAATCGCAACCCGCTAAGCGCTGGGTGAGTGGACGAGAACCGAGAGCTCGCCGCCGTGATATAAATGCGATTCATGCCGCCGCACTGGGGCTTCGCAAATACCACGGATTCTTAGGTATATAAAGCGCAACTCACTCTATATTTTTGGGTTTATAGTTCCAGTTTTGATGAAGCACCGTCCCAGAGGGCCCCTAAGACAATGACGACCCCCCACCCTGTTGTCGGGCCGCGATTTGGCCTGCTCTTCTTCCTCTTGATGATCTTCGCTGCTTTGTTTGAGACCTCCGCATGCGGCGGAGGCGCGCCTTCCACGACGAGTGGAGGAGGAGGTGGTGGCGGGGGCGGCGGTCAGAACGCTCCTCCCTGTATCTTCAACACCCCCACTGCCGGAGGCTCGACCACCAGCGTCGGCGCCACTGCGCAGATCACTCAGAAATATTTCGGCATGCATCTGAACAGCCCGAATGCGCCTTGGCCCTTCTTCAATTTCGGCGGCCAGCGGCTATGGGCGGCAGGTGTGTCCTGGCCGCAGATCAATACGGCGGCGAACACATACGACTGGAGCTTGTTCGATCAGTGGATGGCGGAGGCGCAGCCGCATGGAGTCGACATGCTCTACACGCTGGCGCGCACTCCGTCGTGGGCGTCATCGCAACCGAACGATAGCAGTTGTTCGACCGGGCCGGGCGAATGTGATCCGCCCACTGATTTGAACAGCGACGGGAGCGGCACGGACGCGACCTGGATTACCTGGGTCTCGGCAGTTGCGCAGCATAGTGCCTCGGACAAGAACTCCGGTCTCCCCGGGATCTCTTACTACGAGATCTGGAACGAGTGGAACTCCAACGTCTACTGGAATCCGCAGTTTGGGACCACTGCTCAGCTGGTGCGGATGGAGCAGGATGCGCGTTGCGCCGTTGAAGGTCCGCCGAGCGGACTATCGTGTAACACGAACAGCACATTTCCGCAGGGAACAGCGCTGGACCCGACGGCAAAGATCATCAGCCCGTCACCCGTTGGAGCGGCCGCGGGGGGCATGCTGGGAGAAGTTGCGACAAGCCTGACGAATTACTTTTCCACCTCGGTCGGCGGCCACGCGGGCGGCACGTTCTCGGACGAGATTGGCTTCCACGGATACGTCGGCACCGGAACGAAGGGAAATTCCGGCGGCGGCAGCGCGCTTCCCTGTCCGGTGGCTGAGAACGTGAACACCGTCATCACCGACATGAGCCAGACGCTGAACAGTTTTCCGGGAAGTTCTTCCAGCGGGGGATCGATGAAACCGATGTTCGACACGGAGGCGGGATGGAGCGAGGCTCCGGTTGAGGGATTCACCGATCCCGACCGGCAGGCGGCTTTTTTGCCGCGATATCTGATCCTGCAGGCGTCGTCGAACATCAGCCGAGTTTACTGGTTTGCCTGGGACAGCAAGACGGATTCGAGCCTCTACAACGACACGACCGGACAAACAACTCCGGCGGCGACCGCGTATCAGCAGGTGAATACCTGGCTGGTGGGTGCAACAGTCAGCAAGGCGTGCAGCGCGTCAGGCACGGTATGGACCTGCGGCTTCACGCGTTCGGGCGGTTATGCTGCGCTCGCAGTCTGGGATGCCGGACAGGACTGCACGACGTCAAGCTGCCCGACTACGACCTTCACCGTTCCGGCGGGAGGTTACACGGAGTATCTGGATATTGCCGGCGATCCTCCGACGACATTGAACGGCGCATCCACCGTGCAGATCGGCGCGAAGCCGATCCTGCTGGAGACGGGGGCGATCCCCTAGTAATTGGGTGATTGAGTAATTTGCTACTTTGAAAACCGACGACGCAATAAGGTTTTCAAATTACTCAATTGCCAACTTACCCGCTCAATTACCCAACCGAGTTCCGCTCCAGACAACGCTAGAAATCTGTTGCCGGGTTGAAGTAGCTGGTGGAGAAGGTGGCGGGGATGTCGATTGGGTCCGTCGGCTTGATGATCGGATTGTTCCGGCCCGCCTGAGTTGGATCAAAGACGACGAATCCGTAGCCGGGAGAGCCATTCGGCAGCGAATAATCATCGTTCGGATACGCCGGGTTGTTGAAGCCCGGATTCTGGCTCGCGGTGCCCACGAGATCCTCGCCTAAACCCTGCCAGCCGGAGAAGTTGTAGTACGTCCAGTTGCTCGACGTGCCGCAGACGCCCGGCGCGTGTACGGCGACCTGGTCATGAAAACCGTCGGCATCGCTGTTGAAAAGGCCGTCGATTCTCCAGTAAAGATTGCTCTGCCAGTTGTGCAAGGTGGGCAGCGAGTATCCACAGGCGTAGTCGCACCCTTGCTGTACGTAGAAGCCCACGCTCTCATTTCGATCGAAGTAGAACAGATTGCTGGTGCTGTTGAAAATCGTGATCGGACCTGACGGACAGGTGCTGGTCCAGTAGGGGTTACCGTTCGCAACCAATCCCTTGCGAGCGTAGGCGAAGATGTTGTTCGAGATCGTGTTCGGGTAGTTGGGCAATTGCGGCCCGTGCGTCATGTTGATACCCATCGACGAGACACGATAGACCAGATTGTTCTCGACCGTGACTGCTCCAGTGTTGCCGTCGATGTTGATTCCATATCCGCCGTAGCCGTCGCGGTCGATGGTTGAGGCGTCGTTGAGATCGTGGATTTTGTTGTTGAGGACCTGGTTTCCAGTGGCGATGAATGTCTGCCCGCCCGTGGCGAAATAAATTCCTCCTCCATCGTCGGTCACCCCCTGATACAGGTCGAAAATGTGATTGAACGAGGCTGTGTTGTTGAAAGTTCCGCTCGAGTTTTTCGTTCCGGGAGCGCAGGACGGCGCAAGGCAAACTTCCATGCCGCTGTGGTAGCCGTCGTAGATGTCGTTATGGGTGTAGGTGTTATCGTGGCCACTTCCCTGCACGATACCGACGGCGCTGGGAATAACTCGGCCGTAGCCTTCGATTAACGTGTTCTGAATGGTGGTGAAGTGGGGGACGCTGGCGTCGGTGTCGCTCGAGCCCGGAGGCATTCCAACGCGGATTCCCATGCCTCCGATATCGTAGAGGGCTCCGTTCTCGAAGGTGTTGTATGCGGTCGCGGCGGTATTCGTGGTCGTATAAAACTCCATGCCCGAGCCGCCGGTCATGGTGATGATATCCGAGTTAAATGTCACGTACTGGCAGTTGTAGCAACTGACCGCGCCGGTCAGGGTCGGCTCCTGCTGGGACGAAGCGTATCCGGCGGCCGGGACGGTGAAGTTGTCGTGCTCGAACTGCAAGCCTTGGAACGTCACGTACTGCAAGCCGGTTGCGGTCATGACCTGCGACGATTGCGGCACGATGATCGTGTCGGTCGGCGGATATTCGCCAGTGTTGGCGATGTAGGTCAGAAAATAGGGAGAAACAGAGGTGTCGAGGAACCACTGTCCGGGTTGGGTCAGAAGATCTTTCACGTTTTCGACGACATAGCGGTGATTTTTCAGGAAGCCGTGAACACCAGCTACTTCCTTGGTAGGTCCGGTCAAGTAGACGATGTTGTTGACGGTGTCGATGGACTTGATCCGCATTTTTGGGACGGTCCAGTATTCGAAGTCGAGGAGCTCGATGTCTCCCGTCGGATAGGGTGGATTGAGATTCGTCCAACTTGAGCTCAGGTCTCCGGGATTAAAGACGAAGCGGTCGAAACATTCATAACCGCTGCCCGAGACGTAGACCGTGCAATTCGAGTTGGAGGTGCTCGAGTAGATGGGAGCGACGATGCGGAGGTATGTGCCGACGCCGCCTCCAACTCGAGGACGCAGGCGGCGCACGCCGTTATAGTAAAGGTTCTCGAAGTACTGCGTGTTGGCGGGCAGCGTAGTTTGATAGGTGTTTCCGCTGACATTGATCCAGCCGGTAACCACGACGCCGCCGCTCAGAATCGGCGTTTCGTTGGGATAGTTTTCCCAGAGAACGCCGAGCGCGGACGTGCCGGAGTCGGCGGCGGTGAAGGTGAGTGCCTGCGAATAATAATTGCCACCTCGAATCTGAACCGTGATCGGCGTTGTGCGGCCATTCGCTCCGGCAATCAGAGCTTGTACGGCGGTTTGAGCTTTGGCGATCGTGGCGAATGGTCCGTCAGTGTTGCTTGTATTGGGCGTGGGCAGCGTGCCCGACCAGGAGTCGTTGCCGTTGGTCGCTACGAAATAGTCGGACGAAGTGCCAACGTTGAGCGGAGCAGCAGAACTGGAAACTCCGATGTAGGACGCTGTGATCTGAGCCGCCCCCACGCCGATTCCGTCGACGAGTCCGGCGCTCACCGTTGCGGCGTTTGAGTTTGAAGTCGTCCACGTTGCGGTAGAAGTAAGGTTCTGCGTGGAACCGTCGCTGTAGTTTCCCGTAGCTGTGAATTGCAGCGTGCCGCCTACGGCAACCTGCCCGGAGCCGGGAGAAAGCGTGATGGACGTGAGAGTCGCGCCGGATTGCCCGGTCCCGGTTAAATTGATTTTTTGGGGACTCTTAGCCGCGCTGTCGGTGATGGTGACGACGCCAGTGCGCGTGCCAGTTGCAGTCGGAGTGAAGGTAATGCTGAGCGTGCAATTAGAGGATGGAGGCACGGAGGTCCCGCAGGTATTGGTCTGAGCGAAATCACCCGTAACGGTGACGCTCGTGATAGAGAGGGACGTAGATTGATAGTTCGCAAGCGTCGAAATCATCGGAGCGCTCGTCGTGCCGATGTTTTGCCCTTTGAACGTCAAATTGGTCGGCGAGACGGTAACTCCGCTCTGGCCGGTTCCGCTGAGTGCGGCGGTTTGTGGGCTATTGCTGGCGTTGTCGGCGACGGTAAGACTGCCGGTTGCCTTTCCGGTCGTGGTGGGGCTGAAGGTAACTGAGATCGTGCATTTGCTTCGCGCTTTCAGAGACGTGCCGCAGGTATTCGTCTGGGCAAATGGGCCGCTGATCGTAATGCTCGAGATGGCAAGCGCAACAGAGCTGCTGTTGCTTAGAGTGACGTTCTTGGCGGCACTGGTGGTTCCGACCGCCTGGTTAGCGAAGCTGAGGCTCGTCGGGGAGAGAGTTGCCGTTTGCGCGAATGCCGCGACGCTCAGAACCAAAACGCCGAATCCTGCTGCAGATACCGCAATCTGGAACAGCCCTTTTACTCTTTGCATACGGCGCTGGTCTCCCCGAGGTTGAATCCTGCGACTCTACTGTCCTGTTCCGCTCAGCGGAATATTCTGGCTGGCGTTGCCGCCCATGAAATCAGAAATCGTGACGTCGGCGATGCGCGAGCCGGTTGCCAATGGTTTGAAGGTCACGGTAATCGTGCAACTCGATAACTTCGCGAGGCTCGACCCGCAGGTATTGGTTTGGATGAAGTCGGCGTTATTCACGCCGGTTGTGGTGACACTCTTGATGGTCAGCGCGCTGCCAGAATGGTTGCTAAAGGTGATGGTTTGAGGAGCGCTCGATTGTCCGACCGCGACCGTGCCGAAGCTCAGACTGGTCGGCGTGTAAGTAACATAGGTTCCCGTGCCGCTCAAGGAGATAGCCTGCGGGCTTCCGGGAGCATTGTCTGTGACGGTGATCGAGCCGGTGCGTGTGTTCACGGTGGTGGGAGTAAATGTGACGCTGATCGTGCAGCTGACTCCCGCGGCGAGTGTGGTTCCGCAATTGTTCGTTTGCGCGAAGTTTCCGGCAGCGACAATGCTCGTGATCGTGAGCGATCCGGTACCGACATTGGTCAAAGTTGCGGCCTGCGCCGGGCTGGTGGTGTTGACCAGCTGCGTGGCAAACACCAGGCTCGAGGGTGAGAGGGTGACTGCCGGTCCCGCTCCGACGCCGATTCCCGTAAGAGATGTAGTTTCGGGGCTATCGGGGGCGTTGTCGGTAAGAGTTACAGTCGCGTTTTCAGTGCCGCTGGTGGTCGGCGAGAACGTCACGCTGATCGCGCAGGTTAACTGCGGCGCGATTCCCGCGCCTGTGCAATTGTTGGTCTGATTGAAATCGTTTTGGTTCGACCCGGAAATCGCGACGGAAGAAATATTCAGCGTGGAGTTGCCTGTATTTGTAACGGTGATCGTTTGCGGGGCGCTCTGCGTTCCGTCATTTTGGTTTCCAAAATTCAGCGCCGGCGACAAGCCCAGGTTTGGACTGGGCGCGAACCTGGAAACGAATCCATCATTCAGGCCCGCCAGCTTGGTCTGGTAAGCGCCTTGCGTCACGGGGAAATCGGTGGAGTTGCCGTACCCGGTAATGTAGATATTCGGCGGCGTTTGGCCGTCGATTGCGATCATCGCAGTGGCACTGCCGTACTCGTTGCCCGTGCCGCCAATATAGGTGGAGTAATCAAGAGCTGATCCGGTGGGGTTCAATACGGCCACGAAGGCGTCAGAATCGTTACTCCCTGAGAGCGTCCGCTGGAAGGATCCGGGAGTGGTTGGAAAGTTCGTGGAGAACGTGTTGCCCTTGATGTACAAGGTACCGGTGCTATCAATTGCGTCGGACGTAGCGCCATCGTCGCCGGTGCCACCGATGTAGGTCGAATAGACAACTCCGCTGCCCGAGGCATTGAGCTTGGTGGCAAAGGCGTCGTGAAATCCACCGGCAAATGTGGTCTGATACGCGCCTGCCGTAGTTGGAAAGTTTGTCTCCCAAGTCAACCCGACGACATAGGCGTCACCCGAGGCGTCGACAGAAATGCCGGTGGCACAAGCCGCGCAGGCACTCGTGCTGGTTCCGGTACCTCCGAGATAGGTTGAGTAGGAGAGCGCCGTCCCCGTGGAATTGACTTTGCTGACGAAGGCAGCCGTCGCCGCCCCTGAGGTTCTCTGGAAAGCTCCAACCGTTGTGGGGAAATTTGTGGAATAAGTATATCCGGTGACATAAGCGTTGCCGGCAGAATCCACCGCAATGGCGTAACCGGTGTCGCCGTTATTGCCCCCGAGATAGCTGGAATATACCAGCGCAGAACCGCTGGAATTCAGCTTCGTTACATAAGAATCGACGGTGCCTTTGGTGCACGACGAGCACTTGGGTTGGAAAGCTCCCGGTGTGATGGGAAAGCTGCTCGATTTTGTGTATCCGGTGACGTAGGCGTTGTCGGAGCTGTCGAGAGCGATCGCATTCGCCTGGTTCGTACTGACTCCGCCGAGGTAGGTGGAGTAGACGAGACCGGACCCGGTGGAATTCAACTCGGTTACGAACCCATCGCCATTGGCGCAGCTATTGCCTCCGCAGGATTTCTGAAATGCTGCGGAAGTGACGGGAAAGTCGGAAGAATATGTCGTGCCCGCAATGAAGGCGTCGCCGCTTGGATCTACGGCAATACCGTAGCCGTAGTCTTTGTTGCTGCCGCCAAGGTAGGTCGAGTATTCGAGAGCGGTTCCGCTCGAGTTCAGCTTGGTGACAAAGGCGTCAATTGTCGTGGACGTGCAGGTCCCGCCGCCGCAGGTGGTCTGATACGCGCCCGGAGTAACAGGGAAATTTGCCGAAGACGTATATCCCGTGATGTAAGCGTTTCCGGTCGAATCGACTGCGATCGCAGTCGCATAATCGTTCGACGAGCCGCCAAGATAGGTCGAGTAGCTGAGAACGGGATCGATTACGAGCGGCAGCGTGGAATCGTAAGAATGGATTTCGAATGCGACGACGTTCCTCCCTTCGAGGACGAACCGTGAGTCGACTAAACGCTTGCTGCCTGCAATCCGTGAGTTGCCTCGTTTAATCGCTGCCGGTTGGTAAGCAAGGGGTTTGTGGAAACGAATGTCGCCTGCAGATGATTGGATCACGAGGTCGCCGGTCGTTTTGTCCAAGCGGACAGGACTCGTCCCGAAATTCAGGCGAATCTGGTGCGGATTGCTTCCGGGCTGGAGCACGAAATCGTATTCGAGGCGCCCCTGATTGCCGTAGTACACAAGATCGACTCCCGGATAAACATCCTCGTATTGCACCCGCGCGTAATTGGCGATGTTTGTGTGCCAGTTGCGCGGATCTTTGCCGATAAAGTAATTCGTAGTCCCAGCCTGGCGGTCGATGCCGGAGATGGTGGCCGCCCTATTTGCGCCCGCCAATTGCATCCGCAGGACCGAGTTTGAGATTGGCGGCTGGGGATCGGTTCTTGCAATCTCGCCCACGGGTGCGGCGGCCGTCTGAGTGCGATGTGCTGAGTTCTTGAGGGCCAAGACTGCTCCAGTTTCGGTAAGAAATACGTTGTATCCGGGGCCGCGCGACAGGAATTTGACTCGTCTGTCGACCTGGCCGGAGTTGGGCTCGAAACTGAGGGGAAGTTGCCCTATGAGCGCGAGGGTTTTGCTTTTTCCTAGAGATTGGTTGGGCGCGGTGAAGCTGGATTGTGGAGAGGCGGTTCGATCATATGCCCGGCCTTGAAAGACACCAATTGTCGCAACGGCAAGTCCGACGAGAGTTATCCCCTTCAAGCGACTGCCAAATCGCGAAATCCTGAAGAAAGCTGATATGTTCCCAAGACAATGATCCTGCTTCATGAGTCCCAACTTTCATGGCAATTCCAACAGGGATGGGTCGATCGAACCTGGAATGCCGGTATTCGTGCACACGCAGTCTTGCTGACAGCCGAAGTAAAACTCGAACGATTGCTAGCTAACGGGGAGGGACGACGGCGAAAACGTAGTGGCCAGTGTCAATGGCTTCGAAGCAAGCGTCAAGATGAAGGATTTTGCATGGGGTCTGTGGTTTAGCGCAGCGACTCGCGCGCGAGGTTTACGTTGGGTCAAGGATTCCATTTGACTCTGCGCAACCGGTGGAGGACTGGAAGACGCTGGGACTCTCCGCTCGGCAGGATGCCGAGGAGCCCGTCACTAGTAGTGTGCAAGTTTCATCATCTTGACGGCTCCAGAAAGGGTCGTTAATCTGCCGAAACGCAGTGCGGTGTTCTCGTTCCGCTCCCCTCGCGGCCCATACGCGCTCTCTGCCAAACTGCGGTTGCTGCTTCTACTTTCACTTGGAGCGGTCATGATGAAACGTCGTAAGGTCAATCGTGCGGTTACACTCTGTCTGCTGATCGGCAGTGTTGCGGTGAGTCCTGTGTCAGGTCAGAGTCAGAAATGGAATCGCTACGGTCCGGGTACGCGGAGCCAGGCATCGGCTGTATACGACGCGGCCACGAACCAGATGTTCGTTTTCGGCGGGCAGCATGCGCCGACGAATGTCGATTTCAATGACACCTGGGCTGTCCAGAATGTAATCCCGACGTCTGCGGCTACCACACAAAATTTGCAGTGGGCGAAAGTGACGATTACGGGGAAAGGACCCAGCGACCGCTTCGGGCATACCGCGGTGTACAACCCGACGTCGAAGGCGGAAATTGTTTTTGGCGGCGGGACGGGATTCCCGGGGCCCTGCGTAAACGATCTATGGATCGTTTCACACCTGAACGCTCAGGGCGGTTCGCCTACCTGGAAGCAATATTCGGCGACAGGATCGCTGCCTCCGATTCGCGAAGGCCACACGGCAGTCTACGATACGAATTCGAACCGGATGATTTTGTTCGGCGGGACTGACTGCAGCGGGAACTACTACAACGACCTCTGGATTCTGAGTAATGCTGACGCGACCACCGGTAATCCTACATGGAGCCAGGTGACTCCGATCGGGACCGGGCCAAGCGCACGGAGTCAGGCCACCGCGATTTACGACTCCGTGAACAACGTGATGACAGTCTTCGGTGGAGGATCGTCGACCACCAATGTTTACGGCGATGTGTGGACACTTTCGAACGCCAATGGCGTGACGGGAACTCCCACTTGGACTCAGCTCTCCCCGAAAGGCACAGCTCCGGCAGCGCGCATGGGGCAGAGCGCGACTTATGACGCGACCAATAACCGCATGACGATTTTTGGCGGCAGCAACAATCGCGGGAAGGTTCTGAACGACGGTTGGATTTTGACATTTGCCAACGGAATCGGCGGAACTCCAAGTTGGCTGTCACTGCATTTCACTGCCGCCGGGCCGTATCGGAAAAGTCATGTGGCGATCTATGACCCGGTTTCCGACGACATGGTGATTTTTGGCGGAGACAGTCAGATTCCGCAGACATTCACAGACGATCATGTATTGATTCTGAGTGAGGCCAATGGATTGACCGCTGGCAAGGGAGAAATACAATGAGCTTTCGGGGAATTCGATTTTCACTTTTTCCCGCGCTCGTGATTTTAACGGCGATGTTCGCCCAGGGACAGACTTGGACTCAGGATGGCCCTGCCGCGCGCTACCACACCAGTGGCATCTACGACGTCTCGACCGATCAAATGGTCGTGTTCGGAGGCGAGCAGACGGCTGGAGTTCCGATGGGAGATGTCTGGGCATCGCCATCCATCGTGTCTGCCGGACAAACGATTCCAAAAGCTCCCTATAAATGGGTGCAGATTTTCCCAACCGGTACGGCTCCCGCCGCGCGATTCGGGCAAACTTCCGTGTATGACAGCGTCAGCAACCGGATGATCGTCTTTGGCGGCGCAACCAGCACTACATCTTGCTTGAACGATGTGTGGCTGCTCGACGATGCCAACTCGGTGAATGGGACTCCGGACTGGATTTCAATTACACCTTCGGGATCGCTGCCTCCCGCGCGGCAGAATTTCAATGCAGCGTACGATCCGACGACGAATTCGATGATTGTGTTCGGCGGTGCGAATTGCACAGGCGGATACCTTTCCGACGTCTGGGTCTTGAGCAACGCGAACGGAGAAGTCGGTACGCCGACCTGGACGCAACTTTCTCCCGCGGGAGTTGCGCCTGCAGCGCGCGAGAACAGCAGCGCCATCTATGACTCAGTGAACAACGTACTAACCCTTTATGCCGGCGATGCAGGCAGCGCTGGAATGTCGGATGTGTGGACGCTCTCGAATGCCAACGGCCAGGGCGGTACACCGACATGGACCCACATTACGCCGACCGGAACTGCGCCTTCCGCCCGCACCGGCATGAGCGCCGTCTATGATTCTGCGAATAACCGCATGATCATGTACGGCGGAATCAATACTCTGACCTCCGTGACGTATCTGGGCGACACGTGGGTTCTGACGTTTGCCAATGGGATCGGCGGGACTCCAGGCTGGGTTCTACAGAAGGTGACCGGAACCGCTCCGCAGCTGCGCTTTCACATCGCATTCTTTAATGCTACGGATGACAATCTGGTGGTCTGGGGCGGCGAGAGCCAGATCGTTCCATCCGCGCCGAACGACCGCGTGTTTATTCTCTCGAGCGCTAACGGACTGTAAGGGCCTCGGACAGCTGAGGCGGGCGTCAATACGTGGTCCATTTCCGGCCAAACCGGATCGCTTACAATGGCTGACGCGCGGGCACAGTGGGTGCTTGCGCGTCCCTGAATGCCGGCGGATCCATCCAAGCGCGATTCATTCACGAAGCAGACGCCTGCGTGGACGTGGGTCCGCTATGCCTCACGTTTTATAGGGGGCCTAGCGCTCGTCTATGCGCTGCTAGCCGGGCTGCACACGCTTCAGGACTTTGACCTGAGCTGGCAGTTGGCAACGGGACGTTGGATTGCACAGCATCACTCGGTGTTTTCCACGGATATCTTTTCCTACACTGCGACGGGCCAGCCTTGGATTTATCCCGCTCTGTCCCAGCTAGTTTTTTACGGGATCTTTCTTCTTGGTGGATATGGACTCCTCTCGTGGCTGGGGGCGCTGAGCTGCGCAGGCACCGTTGCGCTATTAGTGCCATTCGATTCGATGGCCGGGGCGGCATTCGCTCTGGTGGCTGTGCCCTTGATTGCGAATCGCACGCAGCCGCGAGCAGAAATGTTCACAGTCATACTGTTCGCCGCATTTCTGTCCCTGTTATGGAAGCAGTATCGAACGGGGCGAGCCCGGTTGTGGTTGTTGCCGGTGCTGATGGTCCTGTGGGTGAATCTGCATCTGGGATTCATCGCTGGCTTGGCGCTGTGCGTCGCTTATGTGGCACTGGAGGCCGCAGCAGCCCTAAACCGTGCATCCAGAATCCCCGCTCTTTCGCGGTTGAAATCTGCGTGGCCATGGCTTGCTGCGACGGCCATCGCAACCATCGTCAACCCGTGGGCGCTTCGAATCTATGGCGCCGTGCTCCGACAGGCGCAGGCGCAGGGCTTTCACAATCTGTGGGTTGTGGAGTGGGAAGGAGTGCGGCCATCGTGGGCGAGTTGGCTGCAGGCGTTCGATATTCGTGACCCCCAAAGTGGGTTCTGGTGGCTCATCGCCGCAGCTGTGTTGGCGACAAGTGTGGCTCTCTGGCGAAAGCAATGGGCCGTCGCATGCATCCTCAGCGGTTCGGTTTACCTGGCGTTTCAGCATATGAGATTCCAGGCTCTCTTTGCGTGCGTGGTCGTGGTGATAGGAGGGGCCGTCCTTGAGGAGTTTCGGCGTGGATTCGGTGCTTCACAAGCTCGCAAGGCGAGAGTCCATCAGCGAACGGCCGGCTTTCCCGATTTTCGGACGGCCGGAATATCCGCGGTTTTTCTTGCTTGCGTGGTGTTAACAGGAGTCCGGTGCCGGGACTTGATTTCGAACCGTTATTACCTGCGCTCGAACCAGCTCGCATTATTTGGAACGGGATTATCTTGGTGGTTCCCCGAGAAGGCCGTCGCCTTTCTCGAGCGCGAGAAGCTTCCCGGCAATGTTTTCAATGGCTATGCGCTCGGCGGGTATCTAGAGTGGCGACTCTTCCCTGATTATCGCACCTACATCGATAGCCGCGCGATTCCCTTTGGGCGCGATCTGTTTCTTCGCGCCTACGACCTTGCATCGGAGGCGCCGGATTCGTCGGCGTGGGAGCAAGAAGCCAGCGCCCGCGATATCAACACGATCATCGTTCCGCTCTCCCGCTATCGGGGGATGACGCTGTTTCCGCAGCTCACTCATTTTTGCCGGAATCTGGTGTGGCGTCCGGTCTATGTAGACGAGGTATCCGCGATCTTCGTGCGCATGACGCCACAGACGGAGGCGCTGGTCGAACGCTTGCAGATCAATTGCGATCAGATCACGTTTCGTATCCCTGCAGATACTGAAAGGGACCGATCCACTAGAGCTCGAGCTGATCTCTTCAATGCGTGGGCGAATGCAGGCGGAGTCCTGTACAGCCTGGAACGATATCCGGAGGCAATGGATTATCTGGACCGGGCAGAATCGGTGTTTGACGAGAATGCCAACGTGCATCTTCTCCGAGCGCTGGTCTTCCAGGAGATGCACGATCCTGCCCAAGCGGAGGCGGAGTTTCGCCAAAGTCTTGCTCTTGAAGCCGATGATGAAAGTGCGTTCGATTTGGGATTGTTCTATATGACACAGAAGCGCTATGCGGATGCGGCGACAGTTTTCCGCCGATCGGCAGAATCATCTTCGCGTCCGCATGAAATGTGGATGATGTTCGGTCAAGCAGAATTGCAGATGAAGCAGCCGAAGATCTCTCTGGATGCCTTTGCGAAGGCGGAAGCGACGAGTCCGTTTCAGGAGGGCGATGGGCTTGGAGCGGCGTTCAATTCCCTAGTAGCCACCGGGCGCGCAAAAGCTTGTTATCAGCTTGGAGACATAGCGCAGGCGGTCAGCTTTCAGGAAGATGCCGTACGACTCGCGCCTCACGATGCCAAGTTATGGCTGGGATTGGCCGATCTGTATTATGCCGCGGGACGGAATGCTGATGCGGCGCAAGCGCGCTTGCGGGCGATGGGACGCTAGCATGCTTGCTGGCTTTGGAAACAGAGGGTCTCTCCGCTCCGCATTGCCTTCCCGCTTCGCGAACGGCAATGCTCCGGTCGAGATGACAGAAAGAAGAAATCCGCATCGGCTTGGCCTGTCGTGTCGTGTCGGCCACGTCGATGCGGGTTAAATTCCTGGTTCGGAATTTACAACGACCGCAGGAAGTTCACTAGGTCCTGCTGGTTTTTCGAGCTTAGGTTGTTGAAGTTCGTTACCGCCTGGTTTGCTTCCGATGCCGGATAGCTGGTGTTGCCCAGGCTGTAGTGATCTTCGATCGCTGTCACGATGTTGTTGGTCCGGCCATCATGCATGAACCATAGCCGCTGTCCAATACCCCACAACGGAGCCGTCCGGAACTCGTCGGGCCCGGCCTGTCCCTGGGGCAGCCCATCTGCCAACCCGGGTCCCATGTGGTGAACAAGCAGGTCGGAGTAAAGGTTGATCGTAATGTTGCTCAGTCCGGGACGCGATGTAGCGGGCGTCGTGAATGAGGTCGTATGGCAATAGACACAACCTGCATTCGTGAATTGCGTCTTGCCGTTTGACGTAGAAGTATTCGGCTTTACGGGAACCGGCGGCGAGAGCCACTGCGTGAAATATTCGACACGCGAGTAGTCGCCTGGGAACATTTCGGTCAAGATACCCGGCGTAAAATTCGTCACCGTCTCAGGCACCGGATTCAGAACGCAGCCCGCAGTCTGATCGATTTCATTCGGAAATACCTCGTTGGTGACGCCCATCTCGACGTTCATCTGCTGGGCGGCCATCAACAGCGTGGAGCGAACCTGCGCCTTCCAACCGAAGCGCTGGATGCTGCCGTCATTCCCGCTGTAATTCGGATGTCCGGTGATGCCCAGCTGCTGCTTGATGGTCTGATTCGCGTCCATGTTGGCAATGATTGCGCTGTTGCGAACCACTTCGATCAAACCGTCGCCGTAAGTCGGCGGGACCTGACGGAGAACCAGATTGTCGTCAGAAGACGCGGTGTTGAAATCAGGTTGCGCAATATTGCAGCCCGAAGCGTCGGAGCGTCCGGTGATGACGAAGTTCTGATGAACCGTACCGTCGGGAATGGTGGTGCCGGGCTGGTTGATAAAGCGCGCTTCGAGAATGGGCCCGTTGGATGTCTCGAAGAACGGCATGGTGTTGCTGGCGCCGTTGTAGTTGTAAACCGAGAAGAGCGGATTGGTCGGCGGGCTGGAGCCTCCCACGGCGGGATAGGCGTGGCAACTCGCGCACGAGTTCGAGTTGAAGCGGGGGCCAAGACCGCCATCCGTCGGGGAAGTCACAATAACGTCGTGAGTCCGATCGAACTCCGTCGTAATGCTGGGCTCAATCTGTTGCTCGTTGGCGCTTAGCGTCGAGAGGAAGCCACCAACAGCGGCAGGCAAGGGACGCGGACCGGGGTCGGTCGCGGTCACGCTCGGAGGTTTCACCACATTCTCGCGCGTCGAAGTGGCGGGAGCGGTGCGCTGCGCGGTCTTTGCTCCCTTCGGGAAATACGCGGTAGCGACCGTGTAGATCGCCAGCAGCAGTCCAATCGGCAGCACTACTCTCAGCCACTTCCAAGAACCTGATTTTGCCCGACCCAGAATATTTTTTCCCGACAATGACATATCGCCCTCTTCGTCTGATCGTTTCCCCAAGTTCACAACGACCGCAGGAAGTTCACAAGATCCTGCTGATTCTGCTGCGATAGAGCATTGAAATTGTTAATAACACCGTTGGCTTCGGAGTTCGGATACGTGCCGTTGCCCAGGCTGTAGTGATCTTCGATGGCCTGAACGATGTCGGATGTGCGTCCATCATGCATGAAGAAATATCGCTGGCCAATGCCCCAGAGGGGAGCCGTACGGAACTGATCCCCGGTCGCGTTGCCCTGCGTAACGTTATCCGCGTCGCCCGGTCCCATGTCATGCACGATCAGATCGGAATAAAGATTCGTCTGCACCTGGCTCAGAGCCGCAATCGAAGACTTTGGCGTGGTGAAAGAATTGGTGTGGCAGAGGTTGCACCCGATCGAGTTGAACTGCACCAGGCCGTTGCTGGTCGACGTGGTCGGAGGCACCGGCACCGGAGGCGCCAGGAAGCGCATGAAGAGCGAGAATCGCTCGAGGTCTCCCGGAAAATTCACCGGCAGCTTCGGAGCTTCGCCCGTATCGTTGCGATCGTCGGGAACGCCCTTGGTCTTGTTGGTCCCCGGCGGCACCGGGAACGGAGGCAGACAGCTTGCGATCGATTCGTCGTTCTCGCTCGGGAAGGCTTCGTCACTGACGCCTTCTTCCACCGTGTAGGCTTCGCCTGAGAAGTAAACCAGCGACTTGTTCTGCGCCTTCCATCCGAAACGGCTGATGGTTCCGTCATCGTCGCTGTAATTCGGATGCCCGGAGATGCCAAGAGACTGCTTCAAGGGCAGGTTGGAGTTCATGTTGTTGATGATGTCGCTTTCCTGAATCAACTCCATGAGCCCATCTCCGTAGGTGGGAGTCACCTGGCGGAAGATGATGTTGTTGGCCTGCTGCGCGCCGGTGAAATCGGGCTGAACCATGGTGGTGCAGCCGGGCGCATCCGTACGATTCGAGATCGTGAACATTTGGTGCACGCCTCCGTCGGGCGTTACGCCATCAGACTCGTATGGGAAGCGCGCCACAAGCACCGGACCAGTCTGGGTGATGAAGTACGGCATGGTATTCGTTGCGCCCATCAATTGGTAGATCCCGAACAGCGGATTGTTAGGCGGGCTGGAGCCGCCGACAGCTGGATAGGCATGGCAACTGGAACAGGAATTGGAGTTGAAGCGCGGTCCGAGGCCCACGGTCTTGACCAGCGGTCCGCCGGCAACGAAGTTGACTTCAGTAAAGATCTGCGTTAACCGGGTCGTGACGGCGTTCTGGTTGGACGACAGGTTCGAATAGAACGCCCCGGCGGCGGCGGGTAGAGGCCGCGGACCCGGGTCGGTCGCAAGCGCCGATCCGTGGACGACGATAGGCCGAGTCATCAGGGCAGCGAACGATGCCGCGACCAGGAATGCAAGCGCCAGATAATACGGGAAATGCCGACGGGTGTGCCTTGAATTTTCCACAGCTGAAGAGTGATCAAATCTGCGCATGGATTTCCAACCTGTTCTCACCAGATATAGCTGTTCTGTTTGACCCGTATAGGAGCGGTCGAATTGCGAGGAAGAATTCGGGGGGGTTTTTGGCTTCCTGCCAGCGTTCTAGCACTGCGACTGCACGTAACGGTAGTACAGGGTCTAGTGAGTGTCAATGAGAGGTTTGTCTCCGTGCAGGATGTTGCACAGCTATAAAGGCAGTAAAATCGTTGCGATCCCGACAGTATGATACAGTTAACAACGTGGACTCGATGGGTAACTACAGAGTTAGTGGCTCAAAAGTGCCATTTACCCGGTCGATGGGCCCGAATACCTTGTCAGATAAGCTTTTGCCGAGGGTACGGGTTGGAGTGGGGCAAGGATTTGGACCCGATACCGACGGTTTTGCACATCCCCTCTAACGACTGGCCGAGAGATTGCTAACAAGAACCCGCAGGGGAGACGAAGGACTCCCAACTTTACTAAGTACTGTTTCTCGATCATGGCCCAACTGACCAGTTTTCCGTTGCAAGAGCGTATACGCGTTTTTGCCGTCGACAACACGGCGATGAACACCCAGCTGCTCGTGGAAGCCCTTGCGCGCGACAATCAATTTGTAATGGCCCTGCCTCCAGCTTCCAACGGCGAGGTCCTTACATCGATTAAGCGCGATCGTCCGCATGTGGCTCTCGTTAGCGCTCGCCAGGGGAGTGACAGCAGGGGTGGATTTGCGCTGACCCGCGAAATTCGATCTTCTTCTGCTTCAACTCGCGTGATTATGCTCCTGGATTCTTCGGAACGCACTCCGGTAATCGAAGCATTTCGCTCGGGCGCGCGCGGAGTTTTTTGCCGGACTGAACCGCTTAAGCTGCTGGCGAAATCGATCCGGTGCGTGCATGAAGGCCAGATCTGGGCAAGCAGCACGGAACTGCATTTTCTTTTGGAGGCGATGGCGGAACCTCTACCGATGTCATTCGTGAGCGCGAATGGCGATGCGTTGCTCTCGGCGCGGGAACTGGACGTGGTGCGCTGCGTTGCCGAGGGCCTGAGCAACCGCGAGATCGCGCAGCGCCTGAGCCTGCGCGAGCACACGGTAAAGAATTACTTGTTCCGAATCTTCGACAAGCTTGGAGTATCCAGCCGAGTTGAAGTTGTGCTTTACGCGCTGGGGAATCAAGGACCGTCAAATGGCGCTCAATCCCCGGCTGGTAAGGATGATTCAGCCGCACCTTCTCCAACAAAAAAAGAAAACTCCGCGCCACCTCGGCAAGATTCGCCGGTGCGCGTGATTCGCCGTTAGCCGCGTCGGGATAAGCTCCCGATTATTTCTCACTTATCGCCACGCCTCTCTTCCGCGGTAGCACCCACGAATACGCCGCCGGCCCCGAACCGGGCTCGTCTTTGCGGCGCATGAATTCTGGCGCAACACGATCGCGCTGGTGCCTGCGGTTAGCGTAGTTACTTTCCCCGCGCGGTTAGCCAATCGCCGTCGCGTGCGAGATCCCTCTCGCATGTACTTCCGTGCACCTACGGTCACTGACCGTAGGTTATCTGTGCTTATCTCCTTTGTCTGTCTACTGTTGCCTCAAGAGCGGCATGAAGCGTGACGTTCTTACGATTCCCCCTCGTGAGGTAACGGATAATGAGCTCCGACGCACTTCCTCCGGCTCGGAACTACGCAATACCCAATTCGAGAAGAGCAGTTGCCGTATGTAGTCTGCTTCTTTTAGTGATGTCTCTGCCGTGGTTTACCGGCTGTACCGCAGCAAGCTCTGCGATGTCAGGAAATTCGCAGATTACAAATCCCCGCACCCCCGCCAATCGCAACGCAAACAGCTTTTTGAAGATCACCGGCAATTTGCCGGCGGGCGTGATTGGAACACCCTATAACGCCGCGATTGACGTAAGCGGCGGCAAAGCCGCCTACGATTTCAATCTGTCTTGGGGAAGTTTGCCTCCTGGATTGTCTCTCAACAGCGGCATGGGCACGATCTCTGGAGTCCCCAGCAAGAGCGGTGTCTATCAATTTGGCGTTCACGTGGTCGACTCCACGGGACGCGGAGGAGCGGATCCGTTCCAGATCACGATATCGGATTCCAGCGCTGTGTCCGTCGTGGTCAGCCCCGCAACCGGCACGATCGCGTCAGGCGGCACTCAGCAATTTACGGCTACCGTGAGTAATACTTCGAACGTAGGGGTGACCTGGACCGCATCGGCGGGAACGATCAGCAGCAGCGGTTTGTACCAGGCGCCGTCGGTCTCTGCCAACACGCAGGTGACGATCAAGGCGACCAGCACTGCCGATTCCACGAAATCAGGGTCGGCCTCGTTCACGATCACCGCCCCGGTGCAGTCCGCATTGACGATTACAACGACGGGCTTGACCAACGTCACGTCGGGCGTTTCCTATTCGGCCACGTTGAAGGCAACGGGCGGTAAGAGTCCATATAGCTGGTCCTTGATTTCAGGTTCTCTGCCCAGCGGGATGAGTGTGAAGAGCAGTGGAAATTTGTCGGGAACGACCACGCAGACAGGCCAGTTCAGCTTCACGGTGCAGGTCAGCGATTCCTCTTCGCCGCAACAGGTTGCGACGCAGGCCCTGGCGCTGATCGTGAGCACTGCCAATTCAGGCGGAAATACGATACCGCTGGCGTTCTTCGGCGCTGATTTCAATAGCGGGAAGACGTGGGGTCCGACGGATGGAAACGACCAACCTGCGAGTCTTGGTGGCGTCCGTTTGTGGGACGATGGCGTAAAGTGGGGCCAGCTCAACACCTCGAACGGAGTCTACAACTGGACAGGGCTGGACAACTGGCTGGGGAAAGCGCAGTCGGAAGGAATGGACGTCCTCTATACGTTCGGGGACACGCCTCAGTTTGTTGCCGCGCCGACGGCGCCCGCAGGGTGCCTGTCACCGGGTCTGTACAGCTGCGCGCCGCCGATCGACGTCAACTCCGACGGAACGGGCACGGACGCGTATTTCCAGGCATTCGTGACGGCTCTGGTCACGCACGCCGCAGGCCGGATTGCATATTACGAACTCTGGAACGAACCGGACTGCAGTTGCTTCTGGAGCGGCACGCAGGCGCAGCTCGTCCGCATGGGCAAGGATGCGGCGGCGATTATTCGCTCGCTGGATCCGAACGCGAAGATTCTGAGTCCTTCGGCGCACGGTCCGACCATGGCGACATGGTTTGACGGATACGTTGCAGCCGGCGGCGCTCCGAACTTCGACATCGTTAACGTGCACATGCGCGGAGAGAACGGAACGAACGGCAGTCCCGAAGCGTTCCTCACGGTGTATGGGCAGGTTATCGCGGAAACGCAGAAGAGAAATCTGACTAGCCTTCCGCTGTGGGACGACGAGCACGGAATTCTGGCGGGACAGGGAGTTTCCGATCCAGACGAGTTGGCTGGATACGTCGCTCGCTCAATCCTGCTGCGAGCGGGGGTAGCCCTGCAAAGGCAATACATCTATACCTGGGACACGCCATCGACGAAGTATGCTCTACAAGGCAACGAGTCAGGCACGGCGTGGGACCAAGTGGCCGGTTGGCTGATTGGACATACAATCAGCGCGTGCACCGCAAACGGGACGGTTTACACCTGCGCTCTCGACAACGGGCTAGCGGTGTGGGATACATCGCAATCGTGCAGCAATGGCGTTTGCACCTCGTCCAACTATAACTATCCCGCGAGCTACATCTGGTACCACGATCTTGACGGTAACCGAGTGGCGCTAAGCGGGAAGTCCGTGGGAATCGGGTATAAGCCGATCCTGCTGTCAAACGAATAAACAACCTTGGTAAAAAGCAAAGGGCCCGCATCTGGCGATGCGGGCCCTCTTGCTTTACTGCCTTGGCTTTACAGAGGACGAAGGGTCATCCGGTTGCTTCGCTGCGCTCCGGTCTGGATGACAGTGTCGATCTGCATGCTAGACTGCTGGCTTGGGGACTCTGCTGGAACGATCGAAACGCCGCTTGTTTTGGGTCATTGCTCGCACCTGCTTTTCCCTCTATCGGACCTTTCCCATCTTCGGATCGTTGCGGGCCTCGATCGCAATCATCTATCGCGAACGCAAATTTCTGACCATCCTTCGAAATGACGGAAGAGGTTTCTCGCTGCCAGGAGGAATTGCAGGATGGCGTGAGACTGAGGAAAGCACGCTGCGCCGCGAAGTCTACGAGGAAACGGGGCTTCGTGTTACAGATCTGGCGCTTGAGAAGCGGTATCACAGCACGGCAGATGTGCCCTGCACAATCTCGCTGTTCACGGTAGAAGCAGAGGGCGAATTGAAGGAGTCGTGGGAAGGTTCGCCGCAGTGGGTGACCCTGAACGACTTGGAGGCGAGGCTGATCAGGAGCCAGCATCCGGCGCTCGAGTTGATGAGGAAGATCGATGCGGGCGAGCGAGAGACTCGGAGTCGAAACTCCTAGACCTTCATGCACCCGCGAGAATCCCGACCATCGGATGAAACGCGCGCCAGGCCTCGGAATTCTCGAGGACAGCCGAGGCGGGCTGGCCCTGCGTAACACTCGGCTACTTGCAGAGCGACGTGACGTCGGTGACGATTTGGCTGGCCCCATCGAAGTTCTCAGGCAACTCGTGGGGCGCCCCTGCCACGCATGCACCGGACTTGTTGGACGTGATGGCGTTGTACCATTCCAGTCCGAGCGGCACTGCCTCAGTCAGATCGTCGCTTCCAAACAGCGATCTCACCACCGTATGGTAATTCGGCGCAGCATCATCATCCGATAACACGCTGTCATGATGAAAGTTCTTGTAGGGATTGGTGCCGTTGCTGTTAATGTCTATCGTGCAAACGTCGCTTGGGTACGCGGGATCGACGAAATCAGTGGCCGTCGTCAGACCGTAATCTTCAGAGATCTGATCGCCCGCAGGACAACTCACCGTGGAGATCGGGGCAGCGGCTCCCGCGCAACCCTGATCGATTCGTGCGTAGGGCGGACCGGAAGTCGGCTCCGCCAAAGTCAACTCAGGTCCCGGACCGTTCGCATTTCCCATCCCGTATTGGGTGATGGCGTAGCCGACGAGCGCTCCGCCTCCGCTGTTTCCGGTAGCGCAGACGGGATGAGTCGTGTCCTTCTTCAGAAGAAGTGCCCAGACTGCATGAACCACGGTGGCGTATCGACACGCGAGAGCGCGGGGCCCATCGGTTGCGGGACCGGTGAGCCAGCCGTCGGGCTCCGAGACGATGCCCTCCGGATCGACGAATTCAACCTGTACCGTTCGGTAATTCGCGGAGTTGATCGACTCCACGGTCATCAGGCCGCAATTGGATCCGGAACATCTGGAGTCGCCTAGGAAATCCTGATCGTAGTCGTAGAGTGCCGCTCCGGTGCCGCCAGTGGTGAAAAAAACCGTGCCCTGAAGCAGACTTATGTCCGGCGGCTCATTGATCTTTACGACCGCAACAAACTGCCCCGGAGCTTCGGCGCAGCTTGAGACCACCGCCCGATAGCATGTTCCGCCAGCCAGTCCTGTGGCATCGCAGTTTCCCAGGGTAAGGGTAGCAGTGCCGATTTTGTTCTGAGCCTCGCGCTTCGCGGATGCGAAGGCTAGACTGGCACTCACGAGAGTCGCGATGGCGAGGAATCGAGCACAGGATCGCTTGCAAACTGGTTGCAGAATCCAAGGAGCCGGAAGAATTCGAGGAACGTTCGTACTCAGGCTGGAGGAACGCGGGAGAAGAGACATACACACCTCTTGATAGAATATGGCTTTAGATGATGCTCTCCGCTCTCCTGCGCCTCACAAAGGAACTAGAACTACCTATTTGTTTCAGAGATGTTACTGCCCTGTTCCTGACAGGCTTACAACCTGGGGCGAAAATCCAGCAGAAAAACTCAAAGTCAGATCGCCACTGATGGCGCCCGAAATTACGGGGCTGAACTCGACTCCCAGGGTGCACGTTCCGCTTGCGGGGATGCTTGCGCCACATGGTGAATTGCCACCGGAGATGTAAACAAAGTCACCGCTGGCGAAAATGCTCGTAATGGGAGTCGCCGTGGGTAGATTGTTGGTAACAGTTACAACCTGAACCGGGCTTGTGGTTCCCACCGAAATAGTTCCAAACGAAACACTCGCAGGCGATAACGTTACGGGCAGAATGCCGTTGCCGCTTGCATCCTGAATTTGAGTGCTCACCGATGCATTGTCGATCACGGTTACGCTGCCTACGAGGGTCCCGGTGACCAGCGGAGTAAAAGTGACTGTTATTGTGCACGTCTTGCCACTATTCAGGGTGCCCGTGCACGGACTTGTGCCGCTCGGAGTGGCAACGTAGGAACCACTTCCAGTGATGCTCGTGAAGGTGATGGCAGCCGAGCCGGTGTTCTTGATTGTGACAGTCTTCGCGCTCGGCGAGTTGAGAGCTACGTTGCCAAAGCCGAGAGTCGCCGGGGTGAACGTTAAGGGCACGGGAGAGCCGTTTTGTCCCGTTCCTGTAAAGCCGCCGCTGCGAAGATAGCCTGAAGTGGGGACAATCGTGAGAGATCCCTTGATCGTTCCGTTAATCGTGGGATTAAAGGTGATCGCGAATGTGCACTTGCTGCGCGCGTTCAAGGTTCCGTTGCACGGACTGGCTCCGTTGCCGGCCGCCGAGAAATCTCCGCTGGTGCTGTAGGTGTAGCTGAGAGTTTGACTCTGATTGTTGGTCAGGGTCATCGTCTGTGGAGCGCTCGTGCTTCCGACGTTCGTTGCGGGAAACGTTAAATTGGCGGACAAACTGATTGGCAACTGTCCAGTGCCGCTGAGGGTAACAATATGGGGCGCCCCGGCGGCGGTGTCGTTAATTGTGATCGTTCCGCTCAGGGTCCCCGTAATCACGGGACTAAAAGTCGCATTAATGGTGCAGGTTTGACCGGGCGTAAGCGAAGTTCCCGAGCAATTGTCGGTTTCGAAATAATCACCGCTCGCCGCAACCGAACTCACCGTGACATTTTCTACGCCTGTATTCGTAATGGTGACGTTCTGGCCCGCGGTAGACGTGTTCAAGATCTGAGTTCCGAATGCGAGCGTTGTTGGCGAAACCGAAATCGTCGATGAGGCACCGTTGCCCGCGAGAGCGATCGTCTGCGGGCTGTTGCCGGCGTCATCCGTGACGATCAGGGAGGCATTTTGCACGCCCGAAGCGGACGGAGTGAAGTAGACGGTGACAGCGCATCTCCCGTTCGGGGCAACAGGCTGCTGGCATGTGTTGGTTTGGGTGAAACTCGCGCTTGTGGTCATGATCCCGGAGATATTCAGCGGGACGGTCTGATTATTCGTGATCGTTTCAACAATGGGAGCACTCTGCACTTCCACGGCCTGCAGGCCGAAATTCAGACTCACGTTGGAAAGAAGGACCGGGCCACCCGCGCAGGTGCTCGCAGGCGGAAGTGAAGCCAATTCCGTGTACCAATATGGCTCGGTGGTGCGATTGTTTTGCAAATACTCGCCCGCGACCCAGACTGTGCAGGAGTCGGATGGGTCGAGCACCGCACTGTGCCAGTCGCCCCAACGATAGTTCAGATTGTCGAGATCTTCCGCGTCTCCGTCAGTGATCGGGCTTGCGATATAGCCATAGGTTGAAGAACTGAGAGTACCGGGATTGAAATTGAGACTGTCGAGGCCAGGATGCTCGTTGGAGCCGCTTCCAGATATACCGACGATACCCTGCAGATTGCCGGCTTTGTCGCGCACCACGCTCGGGAGAAAAACATAAGCGGCGCTATCCGCAGGATCGACGATCGGATAGTCTCCGGCTACAAAGACCGCACTTGGCGCAGCAGCATTTCTTTGTAGAACGCGGACATCGGCCTCGGTCTGGCTGCGGGAGGTCGCATTCGGGGAGATCTGAATGTCATGGACGGAAGTCCAGATGCTTCCCTGTCCGCCATTCGAAGTGTAGTGGAAGAACTGCTGCATCCGGTCGGCAACCGAATCGATGTGAATCCCGGTTGCGGAAGTCGATGGCTGGGGAATGCAGACCGTGTTGTAGTAGCTGTTCGGGACGAAGCATCCGAGCTGATCGCCGCCGGGTAATGTGGAAGGCATATCCCAGCTATTCATGAACGTAGGAGTTGGCGTTGAAGAACTCCAATTGATCGTCCACTGCTCTACGCCCTGCGTGTGATTCGGATCGGTCAAATACGATTTGCCGTCTTTGGGCGGCTCAATCATGTAGGTGAACATTTCGCCATCGGCGGAGATGGGCGGGGTTGTGTCGGAATTATTAGCCGGCACCCAGCTCCGACGCTGATTAAAAGTCGTTAACGTGTGGGCAACAGCGCAGGCAGGAGTGTGGGAATTGTTGACCCAGGGATTGGATGTACTAGCGCGAAGGCCGGCGAGATCGACGGCGCACAACATCACGCCATTGATGTTCTCGTTATTGTTTGGATCCTCGAGATCGTAGCTGATCCACAGCGCCTGGTCCGTCGCCGCGGTGTAGGGCGGTACAGTGCTGGTGGAACTCTGCCATAGGCCAGCCTGCGGATAATCCGGGTAGTAAAGGTTGCCGTGAGAATTAGTAGGCAATATTGTGTTGAGGTCGAATTCAAATGCGAACCAGCTGAAGGAACTTTGCGAGACGTCGTCGATATTGCTGATCGCGACGCACATGTAGTTGTGGCCGTTGCTCGGGGACGTGATTCTTTTCTCCATTATCCACACGTTGTAAACGTTGTCGTGCAGAAGCTGGGAGTTGGGTGTATAAGCCGTGGGGCAATTGGGCGTGTTGCCGGAGTTGTTGCTGTTCTGGCTCCAGGGGCCCGAGTCGGTCTTGGGATTTGTGCTGCCGAGAAAATTCACTGGCTGGTTGGCGTTCGCTCCGCTCTTGTACCAGCATTGATAGGCGTTGTTGACATGCTCGCAATACTCGGTCTGCCCGACAGCGATGGTGATATCCGGAGCTGCGGTCGCATTCAGCCTGTATTGGACGGTGTTCAAGCCCGAAAAAGTGTTCATATTCGCTGTCTGCGCGAACGAACAGACCGCGACGAACAGGCACGCGAAGATCACTGTCAATTTGGCACGTGAAGTCAACGTGAAATGCTCCCTTGGAAGTAGTCAGGCACAGCAATAGCGTGGTGAGAGCATTTGCGCTTCCATTCCGGCGCAGATCTCCCATCCATTTACTTCTTTTACATCTACAACTTAGGGGAGAATTACGACTGTAACGCTTCAGTCTCGCGCGCTTCGGGTGCAACGCGCTGGTACCGCGACTTCATCTGGCGGTACTTTTGCCAGAGGGGGATAGGGACAAAGGAATAAAAGAAAGGGACCAGCAGATCGGCAGTGCGAAGGATTCGGTGCTGAATGCGGTCGGTGGTGCGCTCGATAAAGGAAGCGGATGGCGTTCCGTGTGGAATGACAGCCTTGACCGGGAACGTTCCGCCGGATTGCTTGCGCCAGAAGACGCAGTAGCGCTCAACTTTGCTCTTGAGCGCGGGCGATAAAACCTCGGGGCGCTCGCGCTTCGAGATGATCGCAGAACTCTTCACACCGGAATGATGCTCTCCGTTGTAAATGGCGGAGCGATCGGCGCCCTCGAGGGATGTCATCTTGGAATCAAATGGGATGCCTATAAAGCCGCAGATCGATTGCAGTGTCTCGGCCGGCTTGGCGACCAGATCGTCGTACTGCAGTTCGTAGATTGCGGCTCCGTGGCGCTTCAAGCTGTCGGCTTCCTGCTTCATACGGCGGTAGCCGAGTATGGCTCGGAGGTCCATTCCGGGGCGCGCGAACCAGGAGGCTTTTTCGGCCGCACGAACAATGCTGCGGCAGACATCGGCGGGATCGCGCCAGATCACAACAAATTTCGCATGAGGATACCAGCTCGCAAACTGGTTCATGCAGTCGTAGTACGTCGGCGATTTGCATCCCCAGACGGTCGCGCCTTCCTTCGAGGCATATTGCTGGGCAACGGCGCGAAAAGCGTTTGGCAGGTCGGTGATGTTCTCGGGAATCGCTCCCAGATCGATCTTATGGCGCGTGAGTGCGCCGTTCCAAGAGTCGACTTTTTTCAGCCACCACGAGCTCTTCCGTGGAATAAGAAACAGAGGCGAGAGCGTCAACATGTCGCATTCGTACATGAGCCCGATCTGCGGATGCTGATTCAGCAACGCGTAGAGTAGAGATGTGCCGGAGCGCCACATTCCCACCACAAACAGTGGGCCGCTGCTCATTTCCGAATTGTCGATTCCGTTGGTCATTTGACCGTCAGGCAGCTTGCACCTGAGAAACAATATTCACCAAGTTACTGTAGGCCTGTTCGGGTCCGTACTTCGTTTCCGCCAAAAGCCGAGCGCAGTCGCCCATTCGCGCTGCATCGTTGGGATGATCGACGAGATATTGAATCTTCTGCGCCAGTTCCGAAACGTTACCCGCCTCAAACAGCAGGCCGCACTCCCCTTCTTCGACGATATATGGCAGTCCACCCATCCGCGATGCCACAACCGGCTTGCACGCCATGAATCCTTCGAGCGCAGTTACCGGGAAGTTCTCGTACCATTCGGAAGGCATTACTAAGCATAAAGCGTTGCGCAAGATCTCCCATTTTTCGGTGCCGGTCTTGAAGCCGAGCAGTTCGATATTGCGAATGTCTTTCTTCTGCAGATATTCGCGCAACTCCTGCTCCATCGGGCCAGTTCCTACAATCTTCAGCTGTATGCTCGGCAACCGTTCGAACGCTTGGATCAGGGTCCAACAACCCTTTTCGGGGGACAGACGCCCCATGTAGAGAGCGTATCCATTGCCCGTGGTTCGATCCTGCGGCAACTCCGGAGCACGCACGAAATTCGGCCGCACGAACAATTTCGAATCCGGAATTCCCGCCTCCTTCATCTTGATCCGAAAGAACTCAGTCAGGCAGATGAAGCCGGAAATTCTGTCGAGCATCCCGCCGAGCCGATTTAGTCCCAGTGTTAGCCCGTACAGCGCGCTTAGCGAATAGTTATCTTTGTAGCAACGCTTGCGAACTGCGTTCAGATAATTGCCGCCCTTGCACGCTTCACAGATCTGGCCCTGCGTGTAATAAAAGCCGTTCGGACAAAACGGCCGAAAGTTATGCAGAACCTGCACCACCGGAACTTTCAACTCGTGCAGCGTGTAATACGCCGAAGGGGAAATCAGCGGATAAACGTTATGAACAAAAGCCACGTCCGGCTTAAACTGCCGGACTACATCTTTGATTTCGCGGCTCGTCTTCCATGAATAAACCGTCTGCGGGAAGAACAGCCCTTTCTGAAGAACATTGAATTCCTTGATCTCGTCATTGTGACGTGAATAGAAATAGACTTCGTCGCCGTGGCTCTTGAGCAGCTCCGTTTCCGCGCGAACGACAGAGTCCTCGCCTCCAAATTGCTGGTACGCACTGTGTACGAGAAGAACTTTCATGCCTGGAATTCATTGTGGCTTACTCAAGTGCCGTGTGGCTAGACTTCTTGTTGCTTCGCGATTCCTAACAGCTCGAGCGTGATCCGGTAAACGAATTTCGGGTTGTTTACGAGATAACGCTTCCAGAGGCGCTTTGGATCCTGGTAGATGCGGTGCAGCCATTGAACACCCGTAAGTTTCATCCAGTATGGCGCGTCCTTGATGCGGCCCGTGTGGATATCGAAGGCGGCGCCAACTCCCAGCATCAGCTTGGCGTCGAGCTTCGAGATGTATTGGTCCATGAAGCGTTCCTGCTTCGGAGTACTCAATCCCACCCAGAAAAAGTCCGGTTTAGTCTCGGCAACCTTGCGGGCGAGATCTGCTTCTTCCTCCGCGGTGAGCGGCCGAAATGGTGGAGTGTACGTGCCGACGACCTTCAGTCCCGGAAAACGTTGCGTCAAGGAATCTTTCAGTTGATCGGCGACTCCGTCGTTTCCGCCGTAAAAGAAATGCGTGTACCCCTTCTCGGCGGAAAGCGCGCAGATTCGAAGCATTATGGTAGGACCGGTCACCTGGCGCATGTGCAACAACCCGCGCAGCCATCCGACCCAGACGGTGGGGCGGCCGTCGGGGATGGTGAGAAGTGCGCCATTGATGATGCGCTTAAGGTTCGAATCCATTTGCGCTTCCATAACACCTTGAACGCCGGTGACGCAGACATATCCCTTTTCGCCGCTAGTGACGGCGGTTTCCAAGCGTGACAGGGCGCGGTCCATGCTGGTGGCATGGACCTTAACGCCCAGAATATTCACGCTACTGTCAACCGGAGGATTAGACATGGCCTCACTTCCGAAGAATTAGTCGCCGGCAACTTCAGCGAGTTCTCCGGCTTCCTTCTTCTTGAGCTCGCCTTCGATCCACTTGTAGGTGACGGCGAGTCCCTTTTCAAGCGGAGTGCCCGGCTCCCAGCCCAGCACCTTGCGCAGGAGGGTGTTGTCGCTGTTGCGGCCGCGGACGCCCTGAGGCTTGGACAGGTCATGCCGCTTCGTCAGCTGTTTGCCGGCGATGCCGCTGATCATGTCGACGAGGTGGTTGATGCTGACCATTTCGTCGGTGCCGAGGTTGAGCGGTTCGCGATGGTTTGAGGCCATCAGGCGGATCAGGCCTTCGACGCAATCATCCACGTACATGTAGGAACGCGTTTGATGGCCGTCGCCCCAGATCTCGATCTCTCCGCCATTTTTCGCGTGCGCGACTTTACGGGAGATCGCAGCCGGAGACTTCTCCTTGCCGCCGTCGTAGGTTCCCAGAGGACCGTAAACGTTGTGGAAGCGGACGATGCGCGTCTCGAATTTGTAATCGTGGTAGTAGTAGCGGCAAAGCTCTTCGGCGAAGAGCTTCTCCCAACCGTAGCCCGGCTCGGGATCGGCGGGATAGGCGTCCTCTTCCTTCAGCGGAACGAGATCGGGGGTCTTCTGCTTGTACTGCGCGTAAACGCAAGCCGACGAGGAGAAGAGGAACTTCTGCACGCCATTCTGCTTGCTCGCCTCGAGCATGTGCGCGTTGATGAGAATGTTGTTCTTGGAGATATCGGCCAGGAACGACGTGATGTAACCGATGCCGCCCATATCGGCCGCGAGGTTGTAGACCTGATCGATCCCCTGGGTCGCCGTGAGGCAGTTTTCCCACATGCGCAAGTCCAGGATTTGGAAGTCATCGGCAGCCGAGGCTTCGTACTCGGGATGCTTGATGTCGACCCCACGTACCCAGTGGCCATCCGCCTTCAAACGCTTGACGAGATGATGACCGATGAAACCACCTGCCCCAGTTACCAGAATACGAGTCTTGTTTGCCATTGCGTTTACTCCCCCAGTTTGTTTTTTCAGTTGACAGTTTTTCGAACAAGGTTAAGCGGTACTTCTGAAACAGAACTCTCAGTGAACTGAAGTCTTCGCAGCTGAAGCCCGCGGTTCAGCTGAATCTTTGGATAGGTCCGGATAAATTCCGCATACCCGAGAATTGCGAAATACAGCAGCGGACAGTGCCAGGCCAATTCGTCATTGAAGAACGAGTGCAGCGTCAACATGCCGAGAAGCGCAAATAGTTCGAGGGCCAGCTGGCGTTGTTCCGGCGTGAAGATGTCGCTGCGAATGCAGCGGAACAAAAACCACCACGCTGCCAGCAGCGCGCCGGCGAACGGAATGATTCCCCAGAAGCTCGTGCCAATGAGGATTTCGATCCAGTCGCTGTGCATCATGGCGGCTGCACCTACGCCCAGCTTGCCGAGCACGGCGAATCGTCCGGCGGCGTATGCGCCTAATCCCGTGAGTGGATGTTTCGCAAGCTGCTCCAGTCCGAATGCCCACCATCCCGTACGTCCGCTCAACGTGTCGACGGCGCCCGAGCTTTGGTCGCGATTCACGACTTCTAGAACGAAATCCCCGGCATAGCCCGTCAAGCGGTCATTCATCATGATTGCGAGGGCCACAACCGGAGCCAGTGCCAGACCACCCCAAAACGCGGCCTTCTTGAGACGGGGCGAGAACACGATGATCACCAGGACCGCGAAGATGAATGCCGCTTCAGCGTTTCGCGTCTTCGAAAGGATCATCGAAGCCATGCCGAACATCAGCAGCAATGTGTACCAGGCGCGATTCTTGGCTTTCCCGAACACTGGCAGCAGGCGGCATAACGAGATAATCGATAGCACGGCGCCCGATGTACCGACGCTGTTTGACGCTTCCACCGGAATGACGCCTGTAAGACGGCCGCCGTCCATCGCTTCGGTGGGCCAGATAGGCAGGTTGAGCCACACTCCGACGAGCGAGAGCCCATAGAAGGTCAGAGTCCAGTCGACCAGATTTTCGTAAGTGAAGAAGCCTTCGGCGCTAGCCACGACAGCGGCAAGCAGCGACACGTCGGCGAGAAACTCAAGCGATTTGTAAGCGGTCCAGCCGGCATTGACCGACCACGCCGTCGTCGCCAGGCAGATCAGGCAATAAACCGCCAATGCTCCCGGGAGGCCGCGGAACAGCGATCCCAGCCAGTTGGGCTTCTTCAGGATCAGGCGCGTGATCAGCGCCATGGAGACGAACGCTTCCGGCAGCACGCGCAACATTGCGTAGCCATCCAACGGATTCTGCGCCGCCGCATCCACGCCGCGGATGCGAAACACCAGCGTGCTGAAGTAGATGAAAAACCACAGCGGATGCCACCACGTCCAATTTCGTGCGAGTGCACGCGCGCTCGCGATGCCCTCGGGAGCCGCTTTGATCACAAGCGCAAGGCCGGGAACCGCCAGGAGCAAGCCCGCCGCGGCGATCAGCACTCCGTAGTCATAGGAACCAGCCACCACGGTGATTCCGACCGAAATCGCGCAGCCGACGACGATGAAAAATCCGAGCAGCCACATCGTACGCGGATCGCGCGTGAAGATGCCCCTCGTCTCTCTTGTCCGGTCTAGAGTGCCGTAACTCATCGTCCTTCTTTCAAAGCTTGCAGCACGCCGTAATACGCGGGCTTCTTGCTGTAATCGTCATCAAAGAGCACGGGCTTGGCGTTCGGGAAATTCTTCCAATCCGATGTGCGCAACCAGGTGAACTTGTCGGCGATGCCCCACGTCATGAATCCGATGCAATTCGAATCCTGAAGGCAGGTGTGGACGACGTTGTAGAAAACTTCCTTCTGCTTGTTGAAAGCTTCAGGCGAGTCGTCCGGTCCCTGATAGACGTCCATCTCGGTGATGTGAACTTTGACACCGGCGTCTTTTGCTTTCGCCAGGAAATCTTTGAATTCGTCGAGATAGGTGGGGCGCAACTGCGGCAACTCCCAGTGCATCTCGGTGCCGACAACGTCGATAGGAGCGCCATTTTTCTTCAGGCGCTTCACGAGTGTGAAGAATTCGTCGGCGCGTTCCTTGTCGATACCGCCTTGGCCGAATGTGTCATTCAGCAGGAGCAGCGCATCGGGATTGGCTTCGCGCGCATACTGGAAAGCCTTGATGATGTAGTCATCCTCGCCCAAAACCCGCGACCAGCAACCGTTATGCGTCGGATTCGTTGGCTCGTTCACCACTTCCCATGCGTAGTAGCTGTCACCACCGTGACGAACGACCGCCTGAATGTGCTCTTTAAGAATGTTGTCGAGCTCGTTCTTCGACCATCCGCCGCAAGCTGCGCTGCGGAAATTCATCCAGGGCCCCGTTTGCATGTTGCGGTAAACGAGGCAATGTCCCATGAGTTTCATGTCGTGCTGCTTGGCGAAACTCATGGCCTCGTCCATGGCGTCGAAATCGAAACGTCCGCGCTCCGGCTCCGTGAGATTGGGGAAAACGATCGACACAGCAGCGTTAAATTCGCGTCCAAGGACCGGCTTGTATTGCGAGTCCCGATTCCACATACGGCCTTGAATCGTCGTACCGACCCAGAACCCGGAGGGTGCGGCCTGGCGGAGAGTTTCGTTGTCGGATGCTGCGTCTTTTTTCTGTGACGCAGCGAGGGGGATGAGTAGGAGCATCATCCCTAAAAGTCCGCCGATTTTCCTCAGTACCTTGGTCATACCTGCCCTGGTTACTCCCGTGCCATAGAGGCTAGTTCCGCTCGAGCCTCCTCGTTGAGGCCGGCGGGATATCCGGCACGGACTAACGCGTCGCCGGCATAGCGTGTGACCATCTCGATCTGTGCGTCGGAGAGTTTCTCGCGCCATCCGCCAACCGACCCGGAGCGAACGAAGCGAGCGTCCTCGCGGTCGACATTGTGTTTGCGGAGCAGGGTTCCCTTCCCGAGAGTCGCGCCGGATTTCTTGGCCTTTTCTTCTTTCTCGCGCATTGCGCGAAGCGAGTTGTTCTCAATCGCCTTCCGGACGTGCTCCCGGTCACGCTGGATGCCGAGGAAGTTCAGCATCTCGAGCAGTCCGGTTTCGGTGTCGCGACGGAGATCTTCGTAGCGGACAACAAGCAGATTTCCATTTGTCGCTAGTGGGCAGTTCACCCAGCAGTCCACATGGGACTGCCACGATCCGAAACGAGTGACTTTACCTTTCAGGAACGATTCGATGTAGCCGTCCATGCCGCGACCGTTATCGAAGTACGTCGAGAATCCCATTTCCTTGTCTCGGGCCCAGTTCGAAACCATGACGTCGCGCAGGTCGCGCATGAGATACACGGCGCGCTTGTATTCGGAGCGATACTGGTGATGCGTCTTGATAAAGCGCCCGCCATTAGGGAGTACGTGTTCGGCGTTCTGATGCGTTCCCAACTCCGGCAATAACTGGTTCACATTGAGGAATCCGGCGGTATCGTTGGTCAAGATTTCGAATAGCACAAAACGCAACCACGTGTTGCCGGACCGCTCGAAAGACGCAAACATTACGTCATTGTCATTGAGGCCGCGATGCTCCCACCAGGATTTGGGAGCTCGGAGCTTCGTGCGGGAGGCCCGGAAACGGAGTGTCTTCACAGTATTCATCGATTAGCTTTCCCCTTGGAGAACCGGATTCGGGAGAGATGCGGAATTTGCTTTCCGCCGAAGGATGTACAGCGAGATCACAAATGCTGCAATATTGGCGACGATAATGCTGATGACTACGCCCCAGAGACCGAACATCTTGGTGGCGGGAACTCCGACCAGAAGGGACAGGATGCTCGCCACCAGCCGAGCATAGAAGATCAGGTCTGGCGACTCGATGGCGCGAAGCAGAATGGCCGGGCCAAAAGCTGCGCTCCACATCGTCGTTCCCAAAGCTACGTACGGGATAAGAGGTGCGACTTCCATGTACTTACCACCGTAGAGCAGATGAAAGACGACGCCCTTGAACGGAATCAACAACCCCCAGTACAGGACTGCGCCCCCAACGAAAAGCATAATGATGCGGCGGACGAGGGGACCGGAACTCTTGACTCCCTTTTCCCTGCAAACGCGCGCCGCGTACGGCAGGAAGAGAATCGCAAGCGCCGTGTAGCTCTGTTCCATCGGCAGGGAGAGATTCATCAGAGCTTTTAGTTGTCCTGCGGCTGCCATGCCGCGGAACGCGCTGACCAGCGGGTAATACATGTAATACGGAATCCAGGTGACGACCGAAACGGCCAGCGCCCAGCGTCCGTACTCCCAGTGCTTGTGCCATGCCTGCGCTGCGGATGGCGGATCGCAGGCGTCGGGTGGAAGGACTTTCTTTACTTGGGTCAGCAGGAAGATTCCTGTTGCCAGCGCCCCGATCGCCATCAGAAGGTAGGCGCTGAAGGGCGAGATCAGTGCTTTCTTGTAAGCGACGATCAGGCCGCTCACAACCAAGACAAAGTAGATAAACGCTCCCATCGCCGCCCGAGCCGGCGCGAGATTCATATAGTACGAACGTCGCAGGAGCCAGAAGAACAGAATGCATGGCGACGCGATCGCTACGCCAGCCAGCGCTCCGGGCAAACCGTCCGCTTCGCCCATGAAGTAAACGACCGTGGCCGAACCGCCAAGTAACACCAGGCCGAAGATCGTCACTACCAGTTGAATGCTCAACAGTGCCTTCAGATATCCGCGGAGACATTGGCGATAAGCCGAGCCGCTGAAGACGGCCTGCGGCTCAGACAGGAGCGACTGGTAGACGTACGAGAGCAACAGGAAAACGGAAAATGCCAGCGAAAATGCGCCGTACTCGGCAGGGACGAGCCAGCGCGCAAGCAGGATGCCGATCAGGAAATTCGATCCGGAGATCAGCCCCTGATCGAGGATCGCGAGGCCGCCTTTTGTCGCCCAGCGCGCAGCCCTTTTCGAAGTGCTGCCGGCGTCGATGGTTTCCGCATCGGTAGCGGCGACCGCGGTCGCCGCCTTCAAATATCCCGGGTCCAGCACCTGTTCTGTGTTCGATGAACTCATTCTTATCGTTAAATTCCGGCGGACACCAGAGAAGTCTCTTTAGCCGACTGATTCAGGCAGTCGGCCAGTTCCTGAGCGAGGAATCGCACTTGCGGTTCTTTCAGAAGGCTGAGATGGTCCCCGTTGATTTCGCGGAGTTCCACACCCTCCCGGGCTACTCGCCACCAAATGGAGTAAGGATCGTTCAGACTGCCGGCCGATTTTTCACGGACCCGAAACAAAGTGACGCGACCGCTGTAGGGTTGAATCTGATACTTACCAGCGGCCTTCGAACAGGCTTGCCTGACGTTACGAAGCGCACGAGGCAACAAGCGAAGTTCGATCCGCTTGCGCAATGTCATCAGAACGAAACTGCCCTTCTTGACGAGAAAACTCAGGCGCACTTTGATCGGCAGCGACATCAGGCTCCTGAACTGGGCGCCTCGCGATTCGTCCTGGCCGGGATAGGTATCGAACAATGCGAGCAGTACAACTTGTTCCCCTTGGGCTTCGAGCATCTGGGCCATTTCGTAGGCGACGAGACCGCCGAAAGAATAACCGCCGATGCGATACGGACCTTCCGGCTGGACGCGGCGGATCTGCTGCAAATAATGCGCGGCCATATCCGGGACAGTGGTTAGGCACTCCTGCTTGCCGTCGAGTCCTTGGGGCTGGAGTGCATAAAAAGGCTGATCGTTGCCAAGATGACGGACGAGGTCACGGAAACCCAAAACATTTCCGCCCACACCATGAATGCAGAAGAACGGGGGACGGGAGCCCTGAGGTTGGAGCGCAACCAGAGAGGACCAGGAAGTCGAATAGGTCTCTTGCGTCAGGAGTTTCGCGAGGTCCTTGATCGTCGGAGCCTGAAGCAACGACGCAAGCGGAAGTCTCTGGCCGAGTTCCTGCTCGATGCGATGCATCAGGCGAGCGGCTAACAGAGAGTGTCCGCCGAGTTCGAAGAAATTGTCGCGAATGCCGATCGGGCGCTTATCGAGGACCGACTCCCACATGGAGGCGAGCTTGCTTTCAAGTTCGCTGGTGGGCGCGGCATATTCCTGTGTTGCGGCGAAGTCGGCGGCTTTCGGAGCGGGCAGAGCACGCTTGTCGACTTTGCCGTTTGGCGTCTTCGGCATCGATTCGAGAAGAACTACCGCGGCCGGGACCATGTAGGCCGGAAGCTTCTTCTTCAAGTAGGAGCGCAGTTCACTCGCGGTAGGAACCTGCTCGCGCGAGGGGACGAGGTAAGCGACCAGCGATTTCTCGCCCGACGAATTCTCTCGCGCAATCACGACAACCTCATGCGCGCCCGGATGCGATCCCAGGACAGCTTCGATCTCTTCCAGTTCGACCCGGTATCCGCGAATCTTGACCTGGTCGTCAGTGCGGCCGGCGAATTCGATCTCTCCATTCGGGAGATAACGGGCCAGATCGCCGGTCTTGTACATGCGTGCACCCGGCTCGTTGCTGAATGGATCAGCAATGAATTTCTCGGCGGTGATTTCCGGACGATTGAGATAGCCGCGGGCGAGGCCTGGACCGGAAATGTAGAGATCGCCGGCAATGCCAACCGGCAAGGGCTGCAGGCTCTTGTTAAGGATATATATCCTCGTGTTCGCGATCGGGCGACCGATCGGAAGCACCGCCGGGATTTCGTCAGCCGCTTTCGGCTCATACGAGGTTACGATCACGCTGGTTTCTGTGGGGCCGTAAGTATTGACCCATCGCACGCGAGGCCCAGCCAGACGTCGCCAGGAAATGAGCGCTCCGGAATTGGCCTTTTCTCCCCCGACGATAATCAGCCGCAAACTCTTTGGCATCTTGAGAGACGATTCCGAGAGCTCACGAACTAATTCGTGCCAGTAGGCGGTGGGCAGGTCCAGCGAGGTGACACGGTTCTCGTCGACCCAGCCGAGAAAATCTCCGATAGCCAAAGAGGCGTTTTCTTCGCGCACGACGAGGGTTCCGCCGGCAATCCAGGTGGGAAAAATTTCCTCGATTGCGATGTCGAACGAGATCGAGGCGAATTGCGCCATGCGATCGGCGGCCGTGATCTCGAAGAGCTTCGCCGCGGCCACGTTGTGGTTGACCAAGCCGCCATGCGTCAGAAGGACGCCGCGGGGCTTGCCAGTCGAACCGGAGGTATAGATGACGTAGGCGAGATTTCCCGGTTCGACGCTGCTTCGAACATTCTCGCGGCTCTCGTCTGAGAACTGTTTCCAATCGGGTTCGAGATTAATCACTTCCGCATCGAAGTCGGTGACTTCCGAAAGCAGACCGGGTTGAGTCAGAACGAGCGGCGTTTCTGAATCGGCGAGCATGTAACCCAAACGCTCTTTCGGATACGCGGGGTCGAGCGGCACGCAGGCTGCCCCGGCTTTCAGAACAGCGAGAATTGCAACGGGCAGCTCGAGTGAACGGCGGAGGCAGATGCCAATTCGCGACTCAGGCCCGATTCCGCGCTTTCGCAGACACCGCGCCAGCTGGTTGGCTCGATCATTGAGTTCGCGATAGGTAAGTTTCCGACCGGCGTGTTCGACCACGCTTGCGTCCGGTGTACGCGCCACCTGCGCTTCCACCATCTCGTGCACGCAAAGGTCGCTTGGATAGTCCGCTTCCGTGCGGTTCCATTCGGCCAATTGCAGCTTCTCGCGTTCGGTCAGCATCGGAAGCGAAGAGATTGTCTGATCGGGATTCCCGATGGCGGCTTCGAGCATTGTCTGGAAATGACCAGCCATCCGCTCCATGGTCGCGGCTGTGAACAGATCGGTGCGGTAGAGAAAACGTCCTTCGATTTCCCTTAGGTCATCCCGCAACTGAAATTCGAGGTCGTACCTTGCGGGAACATCGGTCGTTGCATCTGCTGTTACCGATGGATTCATCGAGAACAATACACTGAAGATCGCGCCACCGTTTCCGAGATCATCCGGGTTGGAACGCGCACTCTTTTTCACCTCTCCGATACGAGAGAGCAGTTGGCGAAAACTCGAGTCTTCGCCGGATCCGAGATGAAGCACAACCGGAGACGGTGTGCCACCCTCCGCAGCATTCACTGCGCCCACCGTAAGATCGTCCTGCGCAGAGCTTCGCCGCAGCAACGCTGCGAAGCAGCCGAGCATTGTGGTGAAAAGATCGCGCTGCTCCTTCTGCGAAAAATGCCGAACACAATCGCATAGTTCCCGGTTCAAGACGAACTCGTACGCTTCAGGAAGGAGGTTCTCGCCACCCGATCCAGTCCTATCCGCAGGCATGTCCAACCTCATCGGGATATTCTCCGATATACCGGACGACCCAAATTGCAGAGCACTTGACATGCGTTTAGTTGGCAGCGACGAACGTACTGCATAAAACTACTAGTGACTCCGTAAATGATTATTCGCTTGACGAAGGGATGCGTGGGGTTATGCCGCTCCCGATCCCCTCAGGACAGCGGGCACGGTCTTGGCCAGAATTTCGAGGTCGAGCCAGAGAGACCAGGTGCGAATATATTGCAGATCGAGCTCCATCCATTTTTCGAAGGTCGTAGAGCTTCTTCCTTTGATCTGCCAGAGGCAAGTGATTCCGGGACGAACGCTGAATCGCTTCCGCTGCCAGTCGCCGCAATGCGTTTCGAACAACTCATAGTCGCGCACCTGTAAGGGACGAGGGCCGACCAGGCTCATTTCGCCTTTGAGGACGTTGAACAGTTGTGGAAGCTCGTCAATACTCGTCTTGCGCAAGATAGCGCCGATGAATGTGATCCGAGGATCCTTCTTGATCTTGAAGACTGCACCGTCGGCCTCGTTCAGGTGTTCGAGGTCCTTCAGCCGTGCCTCTGCGTCAACGACCATCGTGCGGAACTTGTAAATATTGAAGATCCGCTTGTTCAGGCCGAGGCGCTTCTGAACAAAGAAAATCGGGCCGGGCGACGTCAGCTTCACAAGCAATGCCGTTAACAGCATTACGGGCGAAACCAGAATGATCGCGGACAAGGAAACTACGATGTCGATGGCCCGCTTGATCGTCAGTCCCCAGAAATCGGTAATCGTCGTGTCGTGGCTGATGAGAGCATCGCCGTCGAATTCATCACTGCGATGGCGCGCTTCCTTGAGATCAAAGATGTTGGGCAGGAAGCGGACGATAATTCCCTGCTGTTCGCACGCCGCCGCAATCTGCGAAGCGTATGTGTGGTAGGAGCGGATCGGCAGCGCGAGCAGGACTTCATCCACGACGTTCCGCCGCACGTACATCGGCAAAGAATCTAGATCGCACACGATCGGCAATCCCTGCTTCTTCGATGCGTCGAGACCAGACCAGTTCTCATCGGCGAAACCGAGAATGCGGTAGCCCAGCTCCGGCTTTTGCTGGATGCGATCGACGAGTTGCAGGGCGCGAGGATTGGTCCCGATGACGAGCATGTTCCGGAGATTCTTGCCATGCCGGCGAGCGTAGGCGAGAAACAGCCGGATAATCGTGCGACTCAAGACGACGAAGGCGGTGGTCAGAACCCAAAAAATCGCCAGAAACGAGCGGTTGACCATCCAGATATGGAAAGCCAGGCCGAATGCAGCGATGACGGCCGTGCCGAGAGTGGTCGCACGCGCGATGTCCCAGATTTCGCTTTCGCGGGTTGTCAGGCGCTTTGAACCATACAGCCCGAACACGCGGAAGAGCATGTGCCAGATGAGAGCGAAACTAAGGAAAAGAATCAGGTTTCCTAGCTTCACGCGCATCCCGAAAAATTCCGCCAGACTCAACCGTCCCACCCTGTGATAGAGCGGGAGGGTCGAGATGCCGAAGGAAACCATCATCAACAACAGATCGAATAGCTTGAAACCGCTGGAATAGATTTTGCGGCCGATATGCATAGACAAATCCTGAGAGATGGTTACGATTAATTTTCGGCTCTGGGGGATGAGCTCTTTTGTTGGACTGCGGGCAACGTGGACCCCATGGTTCGAATGCCGTTACTTCTTGGCCTTTGCCAGCACGAGGCGCTCGATCGCATCGACGCTTTCCAAATTGTCGTGCGTGATTTCTTCATCACCGATGCGAACGTTGAACGTCTCTTCCAGGAACGCCACTAGGCGAAAAATTCCCATCGAATCGATGACGCCGTTCTTGGTAAGGATTTCCTGGTCCGTGATCTGCGAAATGCCCTTCGACTTAGCAAATTCCTCGAGGACATATTCGCGGATTCGGTCTTTAACTTCTGCGGACTCAATCATTGTGTTCTCCCAGTTGAAAATGAAATTGTTACTTCCAAAACTCTTTTGACTTCGTTCTGCTTCAAACTCTAACCGCATTGACCGGCTCTGAAGCCAGCTTCACCCGGTCAATCTTTCCGGTCGATGTCTTTGGCAGTTCGTCGTAAAGATCCACCAGTTCGGGAATCATATATTTCGGAACACGAGACGCACAGTACTGCTGCAGTTCAAGCACGCCCAGCGAGCCGGGTACATGAGGAGCGACGATCGCCCGAATGCGGTTTCCGATGATCTCGTCGGGAACGGCCAGCACGGCTGCTTCGCGAACTCCGGGGTGATTCAGCAATGCGCTTTCGATTTCACCGAGCTCAATGCGGTATCCTCGGCTCTTGATCATGCTGTCGCGGCGGCCCTGGAAGTAGTAGTTCCCATCTTCGCCAACGGTAACAATGTCGCCGGTCCGGTACATTTTCTCTTCGAAGTTCTCCTGAAAATGATTGGAAACGACCATCCTCTTCGTCTTCTCGGGATCGGCCCAGTAGCCGTAGGTGACGGACGGTCCGCGGACATAGAGTTCTCCGGCTTCACCGGGTTCTGTCAATTGGCCATCGGGCGCAACCACAAACGTTTCGGTATTCGCGCACGCGATGCCGATAGGGAGCTTCTCCATGGCCGCCACCCGCTCGCGCTCCACTTTGTAGTAAGTGCAAACGTTCGTTTCGGTGGGACCGTACAGGTTGTAGAGATCGCTTTGCTTCGAGATCTCCGCCAGCTGGCGCAGATACTTCATTGGGAAGACTTCGCCGGCGAACAGGATGACTCGCAGGCTCTTCAGCTTCTCGGGCGTCAATCGGCCGTGCAGCAGCAGCAGCATGAGCGCCGACGGCACCGAGTACCAGATCGTGATTCCCTGCGTCTCAATGAAATTGGCAAGGCTTGTCGGGAACAGCGCCAGATCCTCGGTGATGAGGTATACGGTCGCGCCCGCTTCGAGGGTGTTGTAGACGTCAAAGACCGATAGATCGAAGTGCAATGGAGCGTGATTGGAGAGCCGGTCCTCGCTGCGCACCTGAAATTCTTCGGCGCACCATTCGACGAAGGTCAAGGCATTCTGGTGCGTGAGCATCACCCCTTTCGGACGTCCCGTCGATCCGGAGGTGTAGAGAATGTAGGCCAGGTCAGTCTCAACCAGCGTGACTTCCGGGGTGGACGAAGCCGAGTAATTCAAGAGCTGCGACCAACCGAGCAGATCCTGGCCGTTACCCTCCCCTTCGGTCAGAATGCACGTCTCGAGCATCTCCTGAGTCTGTGGAGTAAGCTCGGCACGCTTGTCCGAAGTGGTGATCAAAGTCCTGATGCCGCAGTTGCCAATGATGTATCCGATGCGATCGGCCGGGGCCTGCGGATCGAGAGGGACGTAAACGCCGCCCGCCTTCAGCACGCCGAGCATGCTGACGATCGACTCCACGCACTTCGGGAAGAATAACCCGACGCGATCGCCTTTCTGTACGCCTCGCTCGCGGAGCAGACGCGCCAATTGGTTCGAGCGTTCATCCAACTCCCGATAGGTAATGCTTCGTCCCCGAGCCCAAACCGCCGTTTTTTCCGGATAAGCTTTCGCGCTCTTGCTCAGCAGTTGCTGCAGTACATATGCCATGATTCAGGACCCAACCCGTTTGGATTTACCGTGGGGGATAAATCGCTGCCCATCACAAGCCGTAATAGCTCGAGATGATTACTCGATGAATTTCTGACGTGCCGGAGTAGATCGTGCCTGCAATTGCATCCCGCAATTCGCGTTCCAGTTCGTATTCCGTCATGTAACCGTAACCGCCGTGGAGCTGAATCGCTTCCAGACAGCTTTTGATGCATGCCTCGCTTACGTACAGCTTTGCGATGGATGCCTCGCGCAAAGGGTGGCGGCCCTGGCTCTTCAACCACGCGGCCTTGTACAACGCCAGCCGTCCGGTTTCGAGCCGAATATCCATGTCGGCGATCTTGTTGTTAATCGCCGGGAATTTGCCGATCGGCTCGCCGAATTGTTTGCGGTCTTTCGCGTACTTGATGCAGGTGTCCATGATCCGCTGCATGGCGCCGAGATGGCTGGCGAGAATGCAGATCCGCTCCCACTCCATCGACGACGTGAAGACAGCCTGTCCACCAAACTCTTTTCCCAGCAGGTTCTCGACCGGGATCTCGCAATCCTGCAGCGAGAGTTCCGCCATGGGCGAGGTTCGTAGACCCATCTTGTGCAACTTCTTGCCTACTGTGAAACCGGGCGTTCCCTTGTCGACCAGAAACGCAGTAACGCCGTTCGGGCCACGAGTCGGATCGAGGTTTGCGAAGACGATAGTGACGTCTGCGTCAACAGCGTTGCTGCTAAAGGTCTTCGAGCCGTTGAGGACATATTTGTTGCCCTTCTTTACAGCACGCGTCTTGAGACTGTAAGCGTCCGAGCCGGAACCCGGCTCGGTCATGGCATGCAGTCCGATACCTCCGCTCACAAGGCCCGGCAGATATTTCTTTTTCTGCTCTTCATTTCCGAACTGCCAGATCGGAATCTCGGAGCTCCACATGTGCGCGTTGATCGAGAATAGGAGGCCGTTGTCGCTGCATCCGTATCCCAGAGCTTCGAGTGCGCAAACGGTCGTTAGCGTGTCTGCGCCGCCGCCACCGTATTCGGTGGGAATCGGCAATCCCTGAATGCCGAAATCCGCGCATTTCTTCCACAACTCTTTCGAGAATTGCTCGTTGTGGTCGCGAGTGATGACGTCATCTTTCAATTCTTCGCGAGCAAATCGCAGAACCTCCTTACGAAACGCCGCTTGTTCCTCACTCCATGCAAAGTCCAAGGTGCTATCTCCTAGTGTCGATCTGGCCCAAGTACCGTTGAGCTTGGTTATGCAGAAGCAGAAGCGGGGGATGGTTCAGGCACTCCCTTTGAAGCTGCAGCCGGCGCTGCAACCGGAAGTGCGCTTGCCGGTGCGACCTTAACCGGAACTGCAGCCGGAGCTGTTTTCTTCAAGAAACGTTGCGGACGCCCACCCGGCAACTTGATGCGCGCTGGAACTCCCATGACCATCATGTTGTCGCGCACATCGGTAAGCACCAGGCTATTGGCCGCGATGACGACGTTGCTGCCAATTTTGGCGTCGCCGACCAATTTCGCGCCGGGCCCGAAATAGACGTCATCGCCAATTCCACGGCAGGCATGAGAGATCAGACAGCCGGTGGCGATGGTGAAATTCTTGCCGATCTTCGTCTTGCCGAGGTTGATTGCATAGACCGAATGAATCACGAATCCAGGACCGATGTTTGCGTGAACGTCGATATGAACGCTCGTGAATACTTCCACCGCTTTCCGGAAGAATAGGCCAGCGATGCGAAGCAACTGGCCGATCACGGGAATCCGCACGCCCAGCGTCCAGTGGCCAAAACGGTAAGCGATCACCGGCCATGTTGCATGCCGGAGGCACACTTCAAGGCGATGGTGGAGCGTCGGCTTCCAGTCATCCGGACGCGCCTGGTACATCGCACGATCGATATCTGCTTTCAGATTCTCGAACATTTCTCTCCTACAGTTTCCGGTAAATAGATTCCGGCACGGGGAATGTCCGGCGATTCAGGACTGCTCCCAGCACTCGCACATTCGAGGTTTCCAGATCTCGAACTGCTTTACGGGCCGTCTCTCGACGAGAGGCGTGGGCCCGCAGAACCAGCACCACTCCTTCGGCATTCCTGCCCAACATGATGCTGTCGTCGCCGGAATCCATCGATGGAGCATCAATCAGCACATAATCGAACTCGCGCTGCAGTTCGGGAAGGATCGACCGCATGCGGTCGGAACTCAGCATGGCTTGCAATCCTTCCACGTCCGCTCCACAGCTCAGCAGCCACAGATTCGGACGCGACAGCGCGGTTACGAATCTGCGGATTGGCTCGGTCACCTGAAGGGCATCGGTCAGGCCGTAGTGATTCGGAACGTTGAATTCCTTGTGCAATCCTGGGGAACGAAGATTTGCATCGACGACGCATACCGATCCGGAAACCTGCGAAGCCAGGACTTCACCCATGCGCGCGCAAATCCAGCTGCAGCCGTTGCCAGCCTCCAACCCGGATACCACGACCATGCGCCCGCGACCGGCACCCGGCACCAGAAAAACGCGCTGCACGAGCTTGAACATTTCATCGCGTTGTGACTCTTCCATCGGAAGCTGCAGCGGCTGCAATTCGACGGCAACCGGCGCTACGCTCACCGGCGGTGGAACTTCTACCACTGTGTCCGTGACCGCGGGCGCCTCAAACATCTCACGTTCCCGGCCCAGATTTTGCAACAATTCGAAATTTCTGCTCATAGGGTTCTCGCTGTAGCGTTAAGGCTCGTCATTGTGTTCTACCGTTTCAGGCCGACTGCCGTTCGCCCCCGGCCTTCCAGTTGTGCAGCAGCCTGGCTACATCCCGCATGTGTTCGATCGCTTCGGCAGGACTCAAGGAGTCCTTTCCCGCGCCATCGGGCGAAATCGCCGTATTCATGTAATCGCGCGCCACGCCCGTCAACTCCTCCACCGGCTGGAACGGATCGTTGATTCCCTTATTCAATCCCAAGTGCAGCCTGGGCGTTCCGACTTCGGAAACGAAGCGGCTGATGTCGAGGTCTTGGATCACCTCGCGCACCATGTGGGCATCAATCGTCTTCTTCCGCATCGCGAACGCCAGCGACAGAGCGTGGAAGCAATAGTTGTTGATCTGGCGGGGAATGCCCTCGCTGATTTGCGAAACCAGCTCCAGCGCTTCCGGAGTAAAGATTGCCGGCCCCTTGTATCCGGCGACCTGCATCCGGTGCTCGATGAAGCGCCCAACTTCCTCCGAACTCAGGGGGCTCAATCCGCTCACCGAAGTGATGCGTTGCCGCAACTGGACCAGCGATGGGCTTGCGAGCTTGTCAGCCAGCCCAGGTTGCCCAACCAGGATGATTTGCAGCAGCTTCGCCTGGGGCGTCTCAAAATCAGATAGCAGCCGAACCGTCTCAAGAACTGTCGGATCAAGGTTCTGGGCTTCGTCGATAACGACGATAAAACGCTTGCCCGCCCGCGCTTCCTGGACGAGACAACGATTGAACTGCTCATGCATGCGGACGAAGTCCTGCGAATCCGTCTCAATGCCGATTTCCGCCAGCAGAAAGCGCATGAACTCGCGCGAGCTGCATTGCGTCTGGAATAGGAACGCCGTCCGGGCGGTGCGATCAAATTTCGCCAGCAGATGAAACAGCAGCGTTGTCTTGCCCATCCCAGGACGCGCAATCAAGGACAGGAACCCGCGATTCGCTTCGATACCGTAGTAAAGAGATGCCAAAGCCTCGCGATGACCGGGTCCCAGGTACAGATAGCGGGGGTCCGGCGTCACGCCGAATGGCTGCTCTCGTAGGCCAAAAAAGTCCAGGAACATGGGTCTTATCCTCGCTCCTCGATGACGGAACCGGCTGAACCGGCGTCATAATGCACTTCGTCACTAAAGCCGCCGCCGTTGCTGCTGTCGCTGCCATTGCTGTGGGCATGACCATTGCCGTTGCCAGTATCGTCTCCGTAGAGCAGGTTCTGACTGTAATGCAGCGGTACAGCGGCCAGCACAGGAATCCTCAACTCAGATATAACTTCCGACGGCGTGCGGAACGACTGGTCCGCGTAGTCTACGGCGAACACCACGCCGAGACTGACAGCCGAGGCAAGCAGAACCGCTACCAGAGCAAAAATGAAAGGAGAGCGCGTGGGAATGCTGGGAACCATCGGAGTTTCGACGATTGAAACGTTCAACAGCCGAGTGCGGTCCAACGCGTCCTCAATACGGGCTTCTTCTTTCTTCTTCGTATAGAGCTCGTAGTTGGCTTCGTCTTCTTTCTCCGTGCGCGACAAGTCAGCCTGCTGGATTCCCTGCTCTTCCAGCTTCTTTACCTTGTCCTGATAGATGCCGATGATGGAAGTGAGGGCAATCTCACGAGCCTGGAAGCCGCTTAGATCAGCCTTTGCCTTTGCCAACTCGGAACTTACCCACGAATAAGTTGGGTTCTGATCGGTCGTTTCTTCCTTTACCGGAGAGCCTTCTTCTTTCGCGAGCGCCAGGCGGGTGTCGTTGAGCTGCTTGTCGACTTCCACAACGAGCGGATAGGTCGGTTGATATTTCGTCAGCAGCTCGGTCCGCTTCATTTCCAGGGTAAGCAATGTCGATTTCAGGTTTTCGAGAACCTGGGCATTGTCGCCGCTCTTCATCTGAGTGGTCAGGCGCGCGGGTACCGACTTTGACTGCTTCTCGAGGTCGGCGATGCGCCTCTCGCTTTCAGCGATCGAAGCTCTGGTGGTTTCCATTTCGCTGTTGAAATCGGCCAACTTCTGGAGCGTCATATCCCGCATAGTCGTCGGCGCCACTCCACCCTGATCATCCGCAAACTGCTTCAGCTGGCCTTCGGCCGAAAGCATGTCCTGCTTGTATTTCTCCGACTGCTGGTCGAAGAATTGGAACTGTCCCTGGGGATGATGAATGTCAAGATGCTTTTGCAGATAAGCATCATTGAGCGTGGCCAGTACCTTCTGCGCCAGCTTGGGGTCGTGCGATTCGTAAGCGATGCTGATGACATTGGTCTTCTTCAGCACCTCGAGCTGCAGATCCGAGCGCAAGTCCGAGATTGCCTTGTCCAGCCGATTCTGTGGCGTCTGCCACGGATGAATGATTCCCGAGATGAACTTCTTCTTGTCCAGATTGCAAGTCTTGACGACTTTTTCGAGAACGTCGGAGCTGGTAATCAATTCGACTTCGGAATTGATTTCTTCTTCGCTTACGGTGTCGTGGAAAGTAAGGGGCGCATTCTGTTCCGGACTAATCACCGGGTCAATGCGTTCGCGCTTGACCAGCAGCTTGGTCTCGGAACGATACTTCGCCGGCAGGAAGAACGACGAGAGACCTACCCCGAGCACCACACCCACGAAGCACAACACCAGAACTTTTTGATGCCGAAATCCGATGGCAGCCACGTCTCTCGCTGTAAACGAGTAAGGCCGGTGTTCGTAGCTGTTTAATGCGTCATTCATAGAATCTCCGTATTAAGCGGTCGCAGTGGTTCGTCGTTCAACAATTGCTGGTACTTACGGAACCTGAATGGGCAAATAGGTGCCCATGCTCAAGTTCGGAATGAAGCGATCGATCTTCGAGTAGGTATTTTTGGGGACGAAGATCATGTCGCCGGGGTGAAGGAATGCATCCTCCTTCAAATCGCCTTTCTTCTCCATTTCCTTCACGTTGATCAGCTTCGCTTCGGTCCACTGATCGTCGACGCGGCGGAACAGATAAACTTTCGAGTGCTTGGCGCTGGATTGGAACCCGCCGGCAATCTCGATGGCTTGAGCCACCGTGACGTTTCCGTGCATATCGTATTTACCGGGCTTTGCGACCTGGCCGCCGGCAACGAAATAGGGCTTCTCGAAATCCTTCAGCACAACTGAGATGATCGGGGCGTTCAAGATTTTCGAGTAGGCGGTCTTCAAGGTCTCAGTCAACTCAGGGACAGTCTGGCCGGCTACCTTAATGTCTCCCACACTGCGCAATGTCACGAAGCCGTCCGGCTGAACCGCAACCGCGGTCTGGTTGAATTCCGGGCTCAGGTCGAAGGTCACGTCGAATGTATCGCCCGGCTCGATGCGATAGCGCGGACTGCGGTCCGCAAAATTGGGCCCCGACGTCGTGGATTTGGGCGTGTCGGCCGGCTTGGTAGCCGAGCTAAGAGTCTGCTGACCGACACACACGCTGCACGCGGCCAGCACCACCGCAAACCACTGGCCCAATGGGCTAAACCTTTTCCTCATTGTGACACCTCCACCTTGCATACGAACCCTGAGATCCAGGATGAGTTCCAGCCGTTCTGTCTGCAATTGAGGGTACAGGCGGCTGCAGTGATTCAACTTTGGGAATCTGCCTTGAGAATCTCACCAACCGGCTCAGACTGTCCTCGCGGACGAGGAGAGAGATTGTGCTGCCGGATTTTATAGAGAATTCCCCGGTAGCTGATTGAGAGCAGTTGAGCGGCCTTTCGGCGATTCCAGCCGGTGTACTCGAGGGTGCGGCTGATCGCGTAAATCTCGGCCTCAACTCGCAAGCTGCGCAGGGAAGGCGGGTTGCCCTGGAGCTTGTCGGCAGGAAGCTCAGTATTGCGAGAGGACTTCGGCTTGATCTGCTGCGAGTCTGTCTTTACAGGTTTGATTTCTGCTTCGCTCATTCGATTGCACCTCACAACAACCTTGGACGTTGTTCAGATTGGGAGAAGAATTTAGATAGCAAGTGGTTCTACGCTGTACCCGGCGACCCGGACGCTTAGTGATCTTTGAATCAGTCCTATCGAAATCACCACGCTACGGTCGCTGTTTTCTGCTGTAAGAATGCCTTCCAGGCCGTCCAGCGCTCCTCCGCAAACTCGCACGCGCTGTCCAACTTGGAGGTAAGGTCTCTCCTGGTAGGTAATGTTGCTCGCCAGGAGGGTCGTGATGTTGTCAATTTCCTGGTCCGGAATAGGGACGCCGGAGCCTTGAACGCCTACAAAACTTACAACACCCTGAGTCCGCAAAACCCGGATTCGATCGTTCGAGGAGTGGTTTAGACGTACGAACGCATAGCCGGAAAACAAGGGTTGTTCCACTTGCTTACGGCGGTCGCTCCATTGATTGATCTTGCTTACGAGAGGCAGGAACGCTTGGATACCTTGCTTTTCCAGCTGGCGAGCAACCAGTTTCTCGTGGCGGGAGCGCGTGCGAACAGCGTACCAGTGAATCTCGTTGAGCCCATGACTGCAGTCAACCGGGATACAACCAGGTTCCACTTGTTGCACTCCGTTCATAGCTCCGCCCTCTCAGTCCCATTCGCCGCTAAAAACACAGCGACGCATGGAGCCTTACCGCTTCAGCTGGACAAGCGAGAACCCTTCGCTTGTTAGTGGTTAAAGGGGGGATATGACTTCCAGTGAAATCGCCGTAGATTCACGGCGACGATCAAATTCAGTGGGCCCAATCTATCGATTCCTGCAATTTCTTGCAATGGGAAGAAAGTGCTGGTGAAGAAAGACTTCATAGGGGTTAAAGGTCCTGTTTTCAACAGAGAAGAAAGACTCTAGCGGGCAAAATTCGTTTTATGGTTGCGAAACACTTTCCCAACTTCCGGGTTTTAGCGCTGACATGCCTGAGCCCACTTTGATCGGGACTGGGGTCGCTTGTGCCGGGAAGTATGCAAGAACATTCATCTTGACACTCCGCTTTTTTCCGGCCAAGCTGCGATGTGGTTTGGGTTTGTCAGGTACTGTTGTGCTTGCGGCAACTGCTGTGAACCTAGGGCCAATAAGTACTCTCTTCGCGTCCCCCTCTCCGTGAAGATTACCATTCAGGGAAAACCGGACTGAAACACAGGCTTAGGAGCCGCTATGAATCGATGTTTTGTACCAATTGCGCTTTGCCTTCTGGCAGGGCTTTGCATGCTCGCAGTACCGTCTCACTACGTTAAAAAAGTTGAAGCTACCTGCTCAACCTGTCCTCCTCCGCCTCCTCCGCCGCCCACAGTGGGACAATTCGGCGGACCGCTCGCCGGCCTTAATACCACAACCACCAACCTGTTCAACGGCGGCTACGGAACATTTGTGATCAAGTGGGACCCGATTCGCGGATTGGGCCCGGTTTCCACCCAGACTGGATGTTTTACATGTCACGGAGCCGGAGTTGACGTTCTCACCGGAACAGCCGGGGACACTAGCACCACAGCCGGCACACGGTACGGAAAGTGGAATTCCGACAACACTTTCAACTATCTCGACGGGACTGGTACTTTCCCTGAAAACGAGGGCGGTCCGATTGTGCACGGTATCTCGAATGCGGCCTTCGGAACGCTTCCCGGCTGCTCCCAGGTTAAGGTCGCATCCAACGGCGCGACGGAATCTGGAACGACCGTGACTATCACAACGACGACAAATCATGGATTCAAGGCCGGCCAAGAGGTGCAAGTCCTGGGCGTCGGAGTTTCCGGCTACAACGGGCAGTTCGCGATTGTAAGCGCTCCCTCCAGCACGACTTTTACCTACACGAACACCGTTTCCGGTCTGGCGTCTTCCGGTGGCGGCACGGCGCAGAATCTGCCGCATGAAGTCGTTCCCGCGGACGCGACCGTAGTCAGCACGGTTCGGTCGACTCAGCTGTTTGGTTCCGGACTCATCGACAACATTCCTGACGCCGACATCCTTGCCAACGCGGCGGCGACGAAGAAATTCGGCATTACCGGTGTTGCCAATATGGTCGATGACGAAAACGGTGTTTCGCGTCCTGGGAAGTTCGGCCAGAAGCTGGATGCGGTAACTCTATTCCAGTTCACAGCGAACGCGGAATTCAACGAACTTGGAATTACAACCAGCAACAGCCTGTTCGGAGTCGCGGGCGAGTTCAATCCTACGGAACACTCTCCGCAAGGCCTGTCATTTCCGACAGCTTGTCAGCCGGACACACATGCCCCGCAGGATGTGAGCCAGGCGAACATGATCAAGATCACCCAGTTCGAAGCCCTGTTGGCGCCCATTCCTCCCGCGCCGCCGACCTCGCAGACAACCGCAGGCAAGACAGTATTCGAGAACATCGGGTGCAACATCTGCCACATTGAAACCTACACTACGCAGCAGAATGTGAAGTTGCGCACAACAAGCGGCGGCCAGACTGCCGTCATTCCGTCTCTGAGCAATGTGATGTTCAGCCCATACTCGGACTTCTTGCTTCATGACATGGGGACAGGAGATTCCGGCGGCATACCGTTCCAGCCGCACGGAACGGGCCAAGCGACTCTGACTATGTGGCGGAGCGCGCCTCTGTGGGGCTTGTCGAATATCCTGGCGAAAGAGGGCGGTCTGATGCACGACATGACCTCAACTTCCATTGACGCTGCCATCCGCCGTCACGGTGGCGAGGCCAGCCAGGTCGTTTCGAATTACAAGGCTCTCAGTTCGACGGATTCCGCGAACCTGCTTGCGTTCCTGGATTCGCTGTGATTTTCGACGAGGTGCGGTAAGGATCAACTCGCAGGTGGCAAACTGAAGTTGATCGTAACGCGTGTCTGACTTTCAACCGATCGGCCGTCCAAAACGTAGGGCTGATATTTCCACTGCCTTACGGCTTGAACGGCCGCTTCTGTCAGGAGCGAATTTCCTTTCACAATCGAAATATTTCCTACCGTCCCATCACTGAGAACCTGGATCTCCAACACAACTGATCCTTCAATTCGCTGCCTCCGCGCCTCCGGGGGATATTCCGGCTCTACCCGATGGACGAGTCTCCCGGCGGAAGAATCAACGGCGCTTTTCGCAGGAACTGGAGCGGCCATGCGATAAATCACTTTGCCGTTCTGGGTGACGACGAGTCCACCAGTCGGAACCGCAATGTGACTGTTCTCGGCAGCGGCATTTGCCTGAGTCGCGAACCGCGGCTTCGTACCTTCCTTTGCCGGGTCGGGCGCAGAGGGCTGTTCGGTGGATCCAGAGCCTTGCATTGGGGCAGCAACGGCGGGTGCAGGAGTAATCCCTGCGCGAGACCCGATTCTTCTCTGCGCCGCACTTCGCCACCCGATAAGCATTCCCAGGGTGAGCGCTACGAGAATCACGAGCACAACAAGGACGGTCGACCAAATATCGTCTCTTCCCGAACTTTGCAACTCGTCCATCCTGGCAGTTTCAGGTTCTGGAATCTCTGACCGGTCCTGACGAGTCTCCGCCGAATCCGGGAATGCATGCTCTGGTTGAACCGGTCCGGGGGCGTTCGCCCCGCTTTCTGCTTCCATCTTGCTTTCTACGATTCGTCGCGCCAACTTCTGGAGAGCCTCAACATCTTTCTGTCCAAACGCATTGGGTGCGGCTGAGAGCACTTCAAGGATTCCGAATCGTTGGGTGCCCTGGCTAAGCGGGAGGATCAGCATCGACCGAACGCCCAGTTGACGGCAAGCTTTGGCGTCTACGCGCGCATCCTCCTCCGTATCGGAACAGCTCTGAATCTGACCGGTTGTAATGCACGCACCGGAGAGGCCCGACTCAGTCTCGAGTCGTACTCCCAAATCCGGGGCCGACGATCCAGTCGTGGCCCGGCATTCCATTTCGCCGCCCCTGGTCAGAGCAATGGCCGCACCAGTCGCTCCCGTTGCACTCCGCGCATGCTCGACTACCTCGTTCAACACCAGGTCCAGTGCCAGATCGAAGGCCAACGCTCCGCCGCCATACGCTGCCAGCGTTTTGGCAACATGTCTGAGTTCATGCTGCTCTTGAACCGGTGCGGTGCCATTCGATTCGGCCCCAGATGCCCTCGCGTCAGGCACACCCGGTCGCACCATTGGGTTCTGAGTCATAGCGTGATCAGATGATCGTTGCGCACGCTCATTATGGGGGTAATCTTGCGGCGGTTCAAACGAAGCGACGAACGCTCTGAATCTGTGCGGAGTGTTGCGCGAATTGCCGCCGATGTCAACCTGAATCGTTGTTCCCCGGCAGACTCCCGCCTGAACGACGAGATTTCCCATTTTGGCTCAGCTGTCGACTTGAATCGACATTTTCCGCTCTGCAAGGCCAGGCAAAATCATAGAATTCTGTAGAATCAAAGCCGCGGGTCGTCTTGGCGCGTGTCGATTTGAGCCATTCGCATCCCAGGGAGTCCACGAATGCGCATCGCCGTCGTAGGTTCGGGGTACGTAGGACTGGTGGCTGGAGCCTGTTTTGCCGACATCGGACATGACGTAATACTTGTCGACAATGACAAGCAGAAACTGGCAGCCTTGAATGCCGGACAAGTACCTATCCACGAGAAGTTTCTGCCAGAATTGCTCGCGCGTCATCGCGGACATCGTCTGATGTTTTCCGATGATTTGAAAGAGGCGGCCCGGGTGAGTTCCGCGATCTTTGTAGCCGTCGGCACTCCCCCGACGGAAAGTGGCGAAGCGGACCTGTCCTATGTCGAATCTGTGGCTCGGGAGATTTCCGGCGGCATCGAGGACTATAAGGTCATCGTCGAGAAAAGTACGGTACCCGTGTATACCAGCGAATGGATTCGCAAAATTATTCTCCGGAACGGCGTTGATCCGGAATTATTCGACATCGCCTCGAATCCCGAGTTCTTGCGCGAGGGGACGGCGGTTACGGACTTTCTTTTTCCCGACCGCGTTGTGATCGGCTGTGACTCCCCACGATCCGCCGGAGTACTGCGCGAGATCTACGCATCGCTCATGGACGGAAGTTATTACGAGCGCAGAGATTCCATCCCACGGCCGGACCGCGCTACGATTCCGGCTCAGATCATTATTACCAGCACGAAAAGCGCAGAGCTCATCAAACATGCATCGAATGCTTTCCTGGCAATGAAAATCTCGTTCATTAACGCGGTTGCCTCGGTGTGTGAGTCTGTCGGTGCAGACGTCAATCAGGTGGTGCATGGCATCGGCACGGATTCGCGCATTGGAGCCCGTTTTCTCAATCCCGGAATTGGGTATGGTGGATCCTGCTTTCCCAAAGACGTAATGGCGTTCCGCTCCGTGGCGCGTGACTCCGGCTACGACTTCCGCCTGCTCGATGAAGTCATGCGCATCAACGAGGATCAGCGCCAGCGCTTTCTCCGCAAAGTTCATACCGCGTTGTGGACGCTGCGCGGGAAGAATCTTGCCGTGCTCGGCCTCGCGTTTAAAGGAGGAACCGACGATATTCGCGAGTCGCCTGCTCTATTCCTGGTCCAAGCTTTATTGCTGGAAGGAAGCAAAATTCGCGCATATGATCCTGCGGCGATGGATCGCGCAAGAGAGATTCTCGGTCCCCGCATTGAGTTCGCCTCTTCGCCTTATGAAGCAGCACGCGATGCCGACGCGTTGCTGATTCTTACGGAATGGGAGGAATTCGCAAATCTTGACCTGGAGCATCTGCGCGGAGAACTCAAATACCCGATCGTCATCGACGGCCGGAATCTGTATGATCCAGACGTGATGGCAGACCAGGGGTTCACCTACTACAGCGTTGGACGCCCGGCGTCGCATCCGGATGGCGTGCCCGCTACGGTTCTGAGGAATGGCAAGAAGGCATGAACCGCCAACGCGCGCTGATTACGGGAGGGGCAGGCTTTCTCGGATCGCATTTATGCGACGCACTTCTGGCAGAAGACTGGGGCGTGGTCGTCGTTGACAATTTGCTCACCGGACGACGTGCAAATCTCGCGCACCTTCAGACCGAGCCACGGTTTGAATTTGTCGAAAAGGACATTTGCGAGCCCTTTGATGTGGGCAGCGTGGAGTACATTTTTCACTTCGCGAGCCCGGCCAGTCCGGTCGATTACCACACTTATGGAATCGAAACGCTGAAAGTGGGATCGCTGGGAACGCTTCACGCTCTCGAACTCGCACGCAAGTATGGAGCGAAATACTTCATCTCTTCTACGTCGGAGTGCTACGGAGATCCCCTCGAGCATCCCCAGAAAGAGACGTATTGGGGGCATGTAAATCCAATCGGCCCGCGCTCCGTATATGACGAGGCGAAGCGCTTTAGCGAAGCGCTGACAATGGCCTACCGGCGATATCACCAAGTCGATACCCATATCGTGAGAATCTTCAATACCTACGGGCCCCGCATGCAACTGAACGACGGCCGGGTTGTACCGAATTTCATGAAGCAGGCGCTGCGCGGAGAGGATCTGACGGTTTACGGAGATGGCAGCCAGACTCGCAGCTTTTGCTACGTGAGCGACGAGATTGACGGCTTTCTTCGTCTCGCGAAATCGAACGAGCATCTGCCTGTGAACATCGGCAATCCGAATGAATTCACGATTCTCGAATGTGCCCAGATGGTGATGAAAGTTGTCGGATCCAAGAGCCGGATTCGCTACGAACCGCTCCCACAAGACGATCCCAAACAGCGGCAGCCAGATATCACAAAAGCGCGCCAGTTACTTGGATGGGAACCGAAAATCGAACTGGAAGAAGGCTTGCGCCTTTCTTTGGATTACTTCCGAAAAGCAGTCGCGGCTGAAATTACACCGGCTGGTTAGTTCGCGCTTGCTTGGGTGGCGGCGACAAAATCGATCAGCTTCTTTACGCTGGTTTGTTGTTCTTTCGTCTTCAGTTCAAAGGCAATTCCCATGCCGTATCCGGGATGAGCGGCTTGCACCGTCCCCCGAAGCCTGAGCTTTAATTCGTAAGTGCGCACCAGGATCTCGACTTCCGATCCACGGGGGAATGGCAGTGAGACTTCGAGATAACATCCACCAGAACTGAGATCGGTCAGGCAACAATGATTTGGAACTGCTATACCTGTCCGGTAAACCTCGGCGCCCAAGCGACAGCTGTACCGGGCTTGGCTGCGTCGGTTGTCCGCATCCGATGCTATGCCGGGAGAAGCATGCAGTGGTTGGGCAACGTAGTTGCTCTGTTGCGCTTCCTCTGTTCTCGTTTCATCCCCAACCGATACCGATGCCAGTTGTAGGGGATCTTCCATTTCGACGGTTACATCGGGCAGTTCGCGTTTCGCAGATTTCGGAAGATTTGCACTCAGATAATCCGTCAATAAGCGGCGCGACGCCTTGGGCACATCGACGAACTGCACTCCGCCCCGACCGTTCCAGTCCTGCCAGACCAACTGTCCTGACAGTCTTACACTGGCCGTTTGGCCCGGCAGCTTGAACAGGAAATAAACCTTGGTCGTGGGCGGCAATTTCTTGCCGAACATTACTGACATGCCGTCTTCGGCGAGATCGATCAAAGTCGCTTTTTCCTGCTCGACGTTGGCGTAGTCCACCGTTGCATGAGTGTGGACCGAGGCGCGGGCATTCTTGCGCTTCTCCTTGCGCATCACAGCCCGTGCCGCCCTCAGGCTGCTCAATGCGCGGTCGTACGCTACCGGTTTATAAAGAACGAAATTCACTCCCAGGGAAAAAAGCTCGCGTATGACCTCCTGGGATGGGACGACGGCAACGGCCAAGGTGGAATCATTCAGCCGTGATAAACGCGTCTCGCGCAACAACGAAAGAACTTGCGTGCCCGACTCGCCGTCGATAATGACAACATCGAAGCGTTCTTGCGCGAGCCGGATTCCGGCGCGGGTAACGTCGGCGCACGATTCGCACCGAATGTTGAGTTCTTCCAGTACGCGCCTCAAGACCTGAGCCGCCACTTCATCTGAGCACACAAGTAGGGCCGATAAAGTCATAGCTGCCCACAATCGTAGGTTCCAACCGTTTCCATCACAAGTTACCTGGGTCACGAACTGGGAGGGCTTCGTACCGAGGGGCGTCGATAAATGAGTGGATTCTAACCACATACCGTCGGTAACCAAGAGAGGTTCCAAAAGGCCAATGCAGGCTGATTGGCCCGTCGTGCTTTGACGGCACCCCAACCCGTTTCTACGATGAAGGCTGACGCAAACACCCCAGCGCCAATAAGTGTACCTGCCCCTCGTAGCTGCAGTCGGGTACCGGAACCATTAACGTCGGCGAAGTATCGCAACTCGCGATGGAAGAAACGATGAATTTTCACAAGCAACGGGGATTCTCACTGCTCGAAATGCTGACCGTCGTGTCGATTGGATTCGTGCTGGCCGGCGTGGGCTTTATCAGCATGATGCCCTTGCTGAACAAGTCCCATATCAACACCGCCTATGACACGACACTGATGGTCTTGCGCAATACGCGGCAGCTGGCGATAACGCAGAGCCACGAATATATCGTCACCTTCAATCCCGGAGGCTATGCGGCGGGCACGATTCTGGTCCAGTATCAGCCGGCCTCGATCGGCGGAATCTATCCTGCGGTTCAGAACGTCAGCACCTATGCGATTCCAAGCGATACGAGCTTTGCTGTGATGGCGGGATTCCCGGCAAGCACACCGGACGGATTCGGGACTGGCGTGATACCGCTTGATTTCGGATACACGCCGTCGGGTGGGAGCGGCGGGTCTTCTACGATCGTGTTCATGCCGGATGGTTCGGCGCGCGATGGCACCAGTCCCAGCAATGGCGGCAACTATAGCAGCGGCGTCCTTTATATGATCCGGGCTGCTGGAACGATTTCGGATTCCCGATCCATCACCGTATGGGGTGCCACCGGGCGCATCCGAGGGTGGCGCCTGGACGTGCTTTCCGGTGTCAACACGTGGGTACAACAATGAAGCTCAACAGAGTTGCGAAGACAAATCGGGCGAAGCAATCGGGTTTTACGCTGGTGGAAGTAATGATTGCCATCGCGGTCATGAGTATCGGGCTGCTTGCGGTTGTCGGCGCCATCGCTACCGCGGTAGCTTCCACGCAATCGGCGCAGGAAGACCTGATTGCGCGCCACAAAGCGCTGGAAGCGATGGAAAGCATTTACACCGCCCGCAACAGCCAGCAGATTCCATTCACTTCGATCAACAACACCGGCAGCGGCGGCATTTTCAACAGCGGAGCGCAACCCTTGCTTTGTGCCGGGCCGGATGGACTCGTTGGCACTACCGACGATGTCCCGTGCACGACTTTCGGAGGAACGACCTGCCCCAACAGCGGTGTTGAGTGCTGGGTCCTGCCCGGACCGGATGGCGTGCTGGGCACCGCCGATGATCAAACGATGAGCCTGGCCAATTTTACGCGCACGATCACCATCAGCCAGGTGTTGCTCTCGAACGGTACAGTCAACGACAACATGATTGCCGTCAGCGTTGCCGTGACCTATACGAAAGACGGCCTTCCTCCTCGCACTTACACCGTGAATGGCTTGATTTCTCGCTACAACTAATTCGGATTGCACATGAACAGAACCGATAACAAATCGCAGCACGGCTTTACGCTGATCGAACTGCTGGTGGCCTCGGCCCTGGGATTGATCGTCATTCTCGCCATGACCAGCCTTTTCAAGATGGGCATGGACGCCACATTCACCGTGACTCAGCGCGCCGAACTGCAGGAAAACATGCGGGCAGGGATCGAGCTGATGACCCACGACATCAGCCACGCGGGCGCCGGGCTGCCGACCGGAGGGCTTCAGTTGGTGACCGGTGGAACCGTATCGAAGTACGGATGCGATCAGACCACCACTTGCTACGTTCCTTCGCATACCTATCCGACAAATGTAAGTACGGGCGTGGCCAATTATATGTACGGCATCATTCCGGGCAATGCGAACGGCGTGCAAGGCGGAGTAACCATCGCCGCCGCTCCGGCGCAGCGGGATGACAGCATTACGACGATCTACGAAGACTACAATTTCCCGCTCACGAACTTCACCTTCGCGATCACCAGTACCACGACTGCGACCGCGACCTTAATCGCCAGTCCGAATACATCCATGCCGACGAATATCCTGGGCGCGGGCGGGCTCAACGTCGGCGATCTCCTGCTGTTCACCGTGAGTACGCCGGGCAATGGCACCGGCGGCACTGGAACCAGCATGGTTCAGAATGCCGCCATTGTGGCCGAGATCACCGGAATCGCCGGGGCCGGTCCATGGGTCTTGACCTTCGCCACCGGCGATGCGTTGAACCTGAATCAGACCGGGACTACGAGTAATAACCTTTCCAGCCTTGCCACCGCGATGGGGGGCGCCTCCGCTCAGACCTCCGTGGCTCGTCTGAATGTAGTGACGTACTTCCTGCAGGTTCCGACCGCCGGCGGCACGGTACAGTATCCGCGCCTCATGCGCCAGGTGAACGGGCTGACGCCGATTCCTGTTGCCGACAACATCATCAATCTCCAATTCAGCTACGACGTGATTGATGCCTACACCGGTTATTTGAGCGGAAATCTCGCGAACCCGATCGGAAGCGGGCAATCCCCCAGCACGATTCAGAAAGTGAATATCTGGATCATGGGCCAGAGCCTCACGTCGGGAACTAAAAAAGCACAGAGCATGTATCTGATTACATCTGTTTCGGCGAGCGATATGAGCTTCTGCAACTCCTACAGTGCAAGCACGACGGCTTGCGCCAATGACTAAGCAAGAGGATTCCATCGGGGGAAGAATTATGGCGAGGAAACGACATCAATCTCGGGGCTTTACTCTAATCGCGGCGCTGCTGCTGACCGTATTGCTTTCCGGTCTCGCAGTGGGACTGCTCTACATGGTCAGCAATGAGACCAGGATGGGCGGCAATGACCTCGAAGCGAATATGTCCTACTACGCCGCCGAGGCACAGATTGAAAACCTGACCTCGCAACTCTCCCAGCTTTACCAGACGTCGCAGGCTCCGACCTCTACCGACATCAACGGCCTGTGGAACACCTCCACCAACTGGGCCAACAACGTCTCCGGCGCGAACATCACCAACATCACCTACAACTCCTCCACACCCCAGATCACATGGCCGGCTACGCAGACCAACGGAGTGACTTGCCCGGCTTATCCGAATCCGTGCGGATCGTATGACATTGTGGGCGCCGGACCGAACCAGGGAATGGTGGCCACACTCATTCCATTCACCCTCACCGTGACCGCAACCCGGCTGGGCTCCAGCGGACAGGTCGCGGAAAACTCCTCAGCCGCGGCGAGTGGCGCATCCACCACGCTGAGTCGTACCGTGCAGGTCGCTCTGCTTCCTGCCTTCGAGTTCGGCATTTTTTGCGACGGTGACTGCGACTACTTCGCCGGCCCGAACTTCAATTTCGGCGGCCGCGTTCACACCAATGGGAACTTGTTCCTCGCCTCGGGAGCGGCGCTGACCTTCACCGACAAGATTGCCGCAGTCGGAAATGTCGTATTGGATCGTCTCGAGAACAACCACCTTACTTCTTCGGGATACACGGGTACCGTGTATGTGCCCAGCGCCGCGGGTGCTTGCCCGCCCGCTCCCAGCACCGGCCCGGCAACGAATTGCAGCGCGCTCTCGGCGGGCAGTTGGAGTGGAGGAATTCCGACCGGGGCAGGAGCAGCAAATCCCAGTTGGAAGAACATTTCTACCTCTACGTTTAACGGGTTCATCACGAACGGCCTGACCGGCGCCACCAAGCTGCAGCTGCCTTTCGTTCAGTCTTCCTCGGTTGGCGCCATCGATATTCTCCGCCGGCCGCAGGCCAGCGACTCTTCCCTGCTCAGTACCTCGCGGCTCTACTCGAAAGCCGAAATCCGAATTCTCCTAGCGGATACGCTTGCCGACTTGCATCCAGAGCGGGGCTCAGGCGCACTTGACTCTAACGACGTCCAACTGGTGCTGCCGTCGGGCGGCGGATATGTCCAGCTCACCGGTACAAGCAATTACATGTACTTCGCAACGGGAACCAACGGCACAAACGGTTGGGTTACGCCGACGGCCTCGGGCTGTACCAGCCCGTTCCCGCTACACGGAGAAGTCACTGCTTCGAGCCCCTGCCAAGGCGCATGGCTGCGCGTGGAGTATCTCAACAATGCGGGGATCTGGGTCGGCGTGACGCAGGAATGGCTAGGCTACGGCTTTGGCCGTCTCTATAATCAGCCGCCAACTGCGCCGTATGGCACAGGATCGCAGTGCCCGACTTACACGGTGACGCCAAGCCTTTCTGGCTCGACGATGAGTGGCGGCCCGTATCCAACGACCGCTCAGTGCTACAACCCGGTCAGCCCCGCAATCCTTATTCTTCAGCAATTGCAGCTCGGTAAGGCTGCTTCATCCGGATACGAGGCGGATACGACCAACAGCAGCAACACGGCGGGAAACTGGATTCCCATCAACTTCTATGACGCTCGCGAAGGCGAGCCACGCGACAACGGATCAACCGCGAGAACCAATAACACTTCCAGCACGACAACTCAGGTGTACACCGCTTGTAGTCCAAGCGGCGTAATGAACGCGGTTGAGCTGGACGTAGGAAACCTCTGGCTGTGGCTGCAACATGCAGCACCGTATGCGGCTGGCAGCGGCAACCTGGTCAACGAGACGAATGAGGGCGGCTACATCTTGTACTTCTCGGATCATCGAGGAATGCGCGCCGACAGTCACGCTCCCTATAACACGTATTACAACAGCATGCCCGGTTCCTCCGGACTGGAGGACGTCATAAACTCCGGTTCCTCCACTGGCGTTGTGGACAATACATTGGAACCTGCTGCCTACTACACATTCTCGCCGGAAGACGTGAATGGAGACGGTTATCTGGACACTCAGGGCGAGTTGTACCTCGGTACGGGTTTTGGCTTGAGCTCGTCGTACATGTCCAAGCCATATTTCCCCATTCCAGCCCAGAGTGCTACGACCAGCTCGAATCAGGTGAACTGCAATACGAGCAAGTCGAACGTAACCACCATCTACACTGCCTCGGGCTCGCCGCAGAACAATATGGTGACCGGCCCTCGCCACGCGCTGCGTCTGGTCGATGGTGGCATGAACGGAACTACGACGTTCCTGCCGCACGCATCTTCGACCAGCAGCTATGGATACGGCTTCACTGTCGTTTCCGAAGAGCCAGTCTATGTATTAGGAAACTACAATAGCGGCCCGTCAGACCCGTTCTGGCCCAGCGGCGGCAGCCCAGCCGGGGCATTGCACTCCGCGGCCGGTATCATCGCGGACTCGGTCACGCTTTTGTCGAATCCGCCGTCGGGCGTCACATCTCCGACGACAAACGTGGGATGGCAGGACGCGATCAGTTTCCTGTCTCCGGGTGATGTGAGCAACCGTCCCGGCAATACCAGCTACTACCGCGTTGCGATCGCCGCCGGAAAGAGCGTTCCATTTCCTCAACCGTCCTGGGGAACTCAAGACTTCGGCACGGATGGCGGCATGCACAACTTCCTGCGCTATCTCGAAAACCGAGGCGCCAACGGGGCAACTGTAAACTATGCCGGCTCGCTGATCAGTATGTATTACTCCCAATATGCGACCGGAAACTTCAAGTGCTGCACTGTGGTTTACGGCGCTCCAACCCGAAACTACTTCTTCGATACTCAGTTCCTGAACCCGAATAACCTGCCGCCCGGAACGCCCATGTTCCAGGACGTGGTCAGCCTGAGCTATCACGAAAGTTACAACCCGCAGTAATTGAAAAGTTGATCCAAGTGCCCCGATCATGCAGTACCGGTCGGGGCATTTTTTATTCCCCACAGCAGTCTGGATGGCGGACTCCGTCCGGAGAAGCGATACCCGATAGTATTTTCCAATTATCCCGCCCTTAGCGCGCATGAAATATAATTCCGCGCATTCTGTCGCTTCTCGGGGAATCGCGAAAACAAATTACAGTGAGAACCTTGGCTCAGCTTGGTCGCTACGTTTTATGGATCTGCGTGTCTGTCGCGGCATTGGCTGGTATCGCGGCCTTCTTCATCCCGGCATTCATCATCCGCCCCTTCACTTATCAGAGCCCCCGCGGTCTGCTTCTGGCGATGGCGACACGAGATCGTGCCCCTTTGATATCCCTCGTCTGCGCAGTGGCCACGCTGCTTCTCGTCGCGGCGCTCTGGCGCAGCAGTGGCAAGTGGCCGAAAGTCGCCCTGGGCACAACGCTGGTGCTCGTCACATTTTCCGCGGTGATGTCTCGTCTTAACTACTTCGAATGGATGTTCCATCCCGTCAACAATGCCCAATTCGACGCGGAATCCGCCAGCAAGCTCGATCAGGGGGAAATGATCATGGCCGTGCGGTATGGGTCGGACGCGCGCGCCTATCCGATCCGCGAGATGGCGTATCACCACATCCTCAATGACGTAGTTGGAGGCGTTCCCATTGCGATCACGTATTGAACGCTATGCCACACCGGTCTGGTGTGGACGCGGACGGTAAACGGCAGGCCGCTGCATTTCTACCTCGCCGGCATCAATAACCAGAACTTCCTCATGCGAGACAAGGAGACCGGGACATGGTGGCAGCAAATCACCGGCAAGGCGATCTATGGCCCACTCCGGGGCGCGACGCTTGAATTGGTCGACAGCGATGAACTGACGTTCGGCGAGTGGAAGACAGAAGTTGCAGACGGGAAAGTGCTCGCTCCGGTGCCGAAATATATAAAGGAATACGACAGCAACTGGGAACCGGAAGTCGCCAAACTGCCGGTCGTCATCAGCTTTCCGGGAACAGAGCTCAAGTCACGTGACGTTGTCGTTGGTCTCGAGATCGAAGGCACGAGCCGCGCCTATCCGTGGGATGCTCTGGTGAAGCAGTCTCCGGTTATGGACCATGTCGACGGGATGCCGCTTCTATTGGCCGTCGGCCCCGATGGCAAATCGTTCCGCGTTTTTGTCAGCCGAATCGATGGCAAAGATGCCGAGTTCTTCTTGAAGAAAGACGAAGAGTCTGACCCTCCGAAAGCGAGTACCAGTTCCTCCGCGCAATCGACAAATTCTAATTCTTCGTCGGCCCCTCCCGCCAAGAAGACGGATTCCCCGAGACCTTGGATCCTGCTCGATGCCACGACGGCCAGTGAGTGGAATTTCCAGGGATGCGCGACTTCCGGCACGGCGCAAGGAAAGTGCCTCGAGCGGGTGAACGCGCTCAAAGATTACTGGTTCGATTGGCGCAATTACCATCCCGACACGACGATCTACAAGCGTTAGCCGGGCCGAAGATCGTCATTGACGAGGACGGCCCAGCACATACACAATGCTCTCTGCTCGGGGGATACCTCCCATAGTCTGGGGAATGCACCGCATGTGCCACTTTCGTCACAGTTTCGCCTGGGAAATCCGTAAGGGGTGGCAGGCCGTCGCCTGCATCCTGATCGGCCTAAGCTGCGCGGTTCTGTCGAGTGCGCAGTTGCCTTACATGAACGCTGGCCCAGACTCGAACTTTGCGCAGATCGACTTTGCGCAATTGTACCTGGACCAGTCGAACCGAGAGTTGCTGGGAAACTCTGCTCAACGAGAAAGCGCGAAGAAACTTGTCAGCTCTGGGCTGGTTTCAGCTCTCGATCTTAGTGCCCCGGATAAGGCCGTGAGCGAGTTCAATCGTGCTGCTTCCTTGATGAAAGCGCAAGACTCCAAAGAAGCGATCAAGCACCTCCAAAAAGCAATCGCGGATTATCCCAGGTTCGTGTCTGCTCACAATGCCCTTGGCCTGGCATATCTCGATCAGAATGATCCCCGAGCAAAAGGTGAATTCGAGGCAGCCGCAAAGCTTGACGACAAGTTTCCCGGATCATTTGTGAATCTCGGGTTGCTCGCCCTGTCGAATAAGAATTTCAAGGAAGCAGAATCCAACCTGGAAAAAGCTGCGGCCCTGACTCCAGCAGACCCAAAGACTCTATCGGCCTTGGCTTTCGCAGAAAACGGGAATCAAGAATATGAGCAGGTGCTCGCTACGGCAGCACGCGTGCACAAACTGGACCATCGCGGGATGGCGAACGTGCACTATATTGCCGCTTCAGCCGCTGTCGCGCTCAACGAGTTAGACGTAGTGAAAAACCAGCTAACTATTTTTCTCGGCGAAGACCCGACCAACCCCCTCGCACCGACCGCACGCCAGAACCTGGCTGTTCTGTCCCGCCGCAACGCGGGTACGGTCGTGACCGTTGCGGGCCATGGTGAGTCGCGAACCGTTCAGACGTTACCGAATTCTGACCGTCTCAAGGCCGAACTCAAGGCAGCAGGTTCGGAACCCGAAAGTTCGCCTTGTGAAAGCTGCGGTTCACCAGAGAATACAAATTCAGTCGCAACCAATTCGGACTCCGGCGCGCCTTTGCCTTCGTCTCTCCCGTCTGCAAATACGTGGACAATCCGCCAGACCGTTGAAGAAACCGCTCTCTTCTTTGCCGTCAGCAGTCATGGACACATGATCGACGATCTCACGCTTTTGGATTTTCAGATTCGAGACAACGACAAACCGCCCCAGAAGATTACTCAGTTCATCCCGCAGTCCAAACTTCCACTCCGGATTGGTCTCCTCATCGATACCAGCGGATCGGTGCAAGACAGGTTTTCATTCGAGAAGCGAGCGGCGGCGAAGTTCCTCGAGAAAATCATCAATCCGGAATCCGATCTTGGCTTTGTCATTGGATTTAATAGCCAGGCGACAGTCACGCAAGACTTCTCAGCGCAACCCGTCGAACTGGAACGCGGCATTCAACAGCTCAAGAATGGAGGAGGAACGGCGCTTTTTGACGCTGCGTCGCTGGCTTGCTGGAAGCTCTCCGCCTATCCAGAAAACGGACGCGTCGCCAGGGTTTTGGTAATACTCAGTGACGGAGAAGATAATTCCAGCCACCGCAGTCTCAAGCAGGCCGTCGAAGATGCCGAGGCTGCAGGCGTCGCCGTTTATACGCTCAGCACGCGCGAGGACGCAGGGGCTAAAACCGATGCCGACCGCATACTCGAGGTCCTTGCCGAGCGCAGCGGCGGCGAGGCGTTGTTCCCCGGCGATATCTCGACCTTAGACAAGAGCCTCGACAGGATTCGTGAGCTGATTCGCAGCCGATACCTGGTTGCGTATAAGCCCGCCGACTTTACCCCAGACGGAAAGTATCGATCAATCCGCCTCACTGCCGAGAAAAATGGCAAGCGTCTGCAGGTTCACGTTCGCAAAGGATACTTCGCGCGTCTAGCCTCACCCAACTGAAAAACTTCCGACAATAGTCATCCGTCAACTTCTTGTTAGACTCTTCGTGGGAGGAATCCTTGACTGCGATTCGCGCGCTGTTTTGGGACGTCGGCGGCGTTCTGCTTACCAACGCCTGGGATCATGACGAGCGGGCGAAAGCTCTGGGCAAATTCCAGATAGATGCCCAGGACTTCCAGGGTCGCCATGAGATGCTCGTCTCGTCATTCGAGCGCGGCAAGATTACGCTCGATGAATATCTGGAGCGCACCGTTTTTTATCAGCCGCGTTCTTTCTCGATCGAGTCATTTCGCGAATACATGTTTTCTCTTTCCCAACCTTTCCCGGACGTCTTGAAGTTTGCACAGGCACTTAGCAATTCCGGAAAATATTTGATGGGAACCATAAACAATGAATCGCGCGAGTTGAACTATTACCGGATGGAAAAATTCGGGTTGCGGAAAATCTTCCGGTTGTTTTTTAGTTCCTGCTTTGTCGGCCTGCGCAAACCGGACAAGGATATCTATCGTCTGGTGCTCGAGACCACCCAAATCCCAGCGGAGAGTTGCTGCTTCATTGACGACAGGGCGCTCAATCTCGAGTGCGCTGCGAAAATGGGAATTTACACGATTCAGATGCAGGGACTACATCAGTTGCAGACCGACTTGAGCAAACTCGGCGTGTCGGCCTGAAAGGAAGCGATTCAGGAGTTTTTCCGCGGCTGGCTGGTCTTCACTCCCAGATTCAGCGGAATATCCGATTCCAACATGCTCAGCGTCAGATCGCTGGACCAGCAATCGGCGGCAAGCTTCCACTCACTGTTGCTCTGACGCGCAAATACCCACAGATATTTGCCGCGTTCTTCGCGGCGCTTCCCGGTTGAGCTGGGAATGAGCGCCTTGCATCGTCCTGCCTCATAGGCGAGATCTCCGATCACGTCGACCCGAATTGGCTCAACCTCCACCTCGCCCAATCCTGAATCGAGCGCGCCAAAGAAGAACTCGCGAACCGCCGCCGCTCCGCGAATGGGCGGACAATTCGAGCGCAGCACCAGCGCGTCGGAAACGTAGAGATCCAGCAGATCATCGAGATGTCGCGTGTTACACGCCAGTACCCATTCCTGGGTAACCCGCCGCACGGCGGCTTCCGCGCGGCTCATATCCCCGCGCAGAGCCGCGTTCGGACGCATCCTCTCTTCCTTCGTCGGATCTGACGCGCCCCGCGGAAAACTTCCTTCCTGCAGCCCGGGAAAATAGTGGTGGTGATAATGGTGATGATAATGATGGGTTTCGTTTCCAGCGCTTGAACCTGGCCGGAATTCCGGCTCTGGCGGAAAGTTGGGTGATGGCGTCATGGCATAGGGACTCGGACTCGCAGCATCGGCGGCAGAAGGAGAACTCGCCTCGACAATAGCGCCGCCGCACTTCCCGCAGAACTTGTTTCCTTTTCGATTGTGATAGCCACAGACACCGCAGAGAATCATCGCGGAGTCAGCGCTAAGATCTCGAACCATGTCGTTCACCGCGTTCTCAGCGTCCATCTCCGAACCCAGCTTCTGGGCCGAATCCAAGGCTGCCGCTACCGGATCTGCTTTTCGCCGTGAGGCCGGTTGTAGCCTGCGATAAAGCTCCTGCAGGTCGGAGCCGCCCACCGGCGTATCCATCGGCGAGCCGAACGGTCCAGAATTCTTTTTGCCTTTATCCACGAATGAGTCACCCGCTAGCCAATTCTAGCGCAGCAGACATGGCTTACCGGCTGGAAAACTCGATTTTGCCTTCCGTCTCAGTCGGAACTCCGTTGCAGGTTGCGGGACGATATCTCCACGTTCGTACGGTCCGAAGCACATGCCAATCCTTTGACATGCCACCGCTTTCGAGAATCAAGGGACTGTGAACGTGGCCGTCGGTCCCGATGATGAAGCTGATCTTCACGTTCTCGCCGCGCGATGTTGAAGAGAAAAGGGGATTGGGGGTGGCGAGAGCCTCGGGAAGTTGGACCTCTTCGCAAGCGCCGGCGGAGATGTGGGGAACATCGGCGAATTGGGAAGCGCGGGTGAGGGACCCTGACAGATGCTTGTCGAGGGCAGCCGCTCTCGATCCGGGCGTGGTAGTGACAACGCTGAATGCAAACGCGGGAACCAGAACCAGGAAGGTCGCAGGCCAGATGCGACGAAACATGATTGTTACCCCTCAGAGATCAAATTGACTAACACTCCCTTAGAGGGCACGTGGCCAACCAACACCTTAAGATGCTAACTCATTTTTATGCAGCAACTTACAAGGCTAACGCATGGTTCTGATTAGGCCCAGGTGAAACTGTTTGCACAGAGAAAACCGTCTGGTCCGAATGCCATTCCCTACCGTGATCTTCGCGGGATTAAGCCCGGTCCGGATGAATGGTAAAAAACGTGATCTCTGGAGGGCAATTCAGTCGGGCAGGAATTCCAACCGTTCCCAGCCCGGGATTTGTGTAGAGGGTCAACGCGCCGATTTTGTAAAGACCCCACACATATTTCCTCGCCAAATCGGGCAAATAAAGCGGCGGCAAGAGTGGTAGGCGAACTTGCCCTCCGTGAGAGTGCCCGGAAAGCTGAAGGTCTACCGGATAACGAGCCACGCGATCCGCGAAATCTGGCTCATGCACCATCAACACCGTGGGTTCATTCTGGGGAATATTCTGCAGGGTCGTGTCCAAGTCTGCGGTCTTTCCAAGCACATCATCAACGCCACTCAGCCAGAAGCGCGCACCATCGCTTTCGATCGGGGCGGACTGATTCGCCAAGACTCGGATTCCCCGTGCCTGCAACTCGTCTGTCACTCGATCGGGATCGGTGAAAGCATCATGATTCCCCATCACAGCCCAAAGGCCGTGACGAGCTTTCAAATTTCCGAGGATTGTGGCGCAAGGCTCGGCGTCGGATGCGCCCTTCGCCGGATCTCCGAAGAAAGGAACGGATACGAAATCGCCGGTGAGCAAGATAAGTTGTGGCCGCAGGGCATTGACGACTCCGATGGAGGCCTGAATGGGATGAATCGAAAAATACGGATCGTAGTGGAAGTCACTGAGTAGAGCGATCGTGAATCCGGCCAGGCGTTCAGGCCAGCGCCGTAATCCGATCTCAAGCCTGACCACGCGCGGCCGGTTCGGCGCGATCAGTATCGAGTCCACTCCGATGGCGGTTGCACCCGCACCGGCTGCGACACCAAGAAACTTTCGTCTGTTGATTGGAAGAAGCGGCAATCGGTCGTCGGGCCCTACATTCTTGGATGCGCAGCACGATGGCCGCGCACTTTCAGCATAACGCGGCCGCTGCCTTCCTAGAATAACGAGATAAGTTCCTTGCCCCTCAGAAGCTGAACGTCGCCACAAGATCGATACGGCGGTTGGCTGTCGTTCCGGGCGAGAACGGGAATCCCTGAATGTTGTTCGAAATACCGAACAACGGGGATCCGAGAGTTCCATTCGGATTGGACAGATTCAGGTTGTTAAAGGCATTGCGGAAACTGATGCCGAGAGTCAGGTTGTACCGACGATCTGAGCTGGTTGACATCATCATAGGGCCTCCGCCGCCGAACAACGGACCGCCGCGGTGACCGCCTCCGCCTGGGCCGTGATAGCCGCCACCACCGGCATTGCCCTCTTTGGTGCTCCGGCCGAAGCCAATGGTTTTGGTGAGGCGAAAGTTCATCACAAAATGAGCCGGTCCCGTCCCGTAGTTGATGGGCAGCGGCGTACCTTGAAGTCCCAGAACATCGAAAGTTCCCAGGGATGTGCAGTAGACGGAGCCAACTATTGATGGATTGGCACAGGTTGCGGTCGAAACCAGGCTCGGACGATTGTTGTATTGAGAGTCTCCATTCAGATCGTAGGGCGTGGTGATATTGAATGGGGTGCCTGAACTTACCACCATGAACGGACTCAGGCGAAACAGATAGGGTAATGCAATGCTGCCGCCGAGAAACAGCCTGTTTCTGGTGTCGAACGACGCTCGGCCGTAATCGGCGCTGATGTCGTAGGAGTTCGTCGGGAAACTAGACACGCCCGATGTATCGCTATTCGCGTAGTTTAGCGAATAGTAGCCAAACAGCTGGAGTCTCGCTCCGACCCGCACGTTGGAATTCACCATGAGCTGGTTCTGTTTGAAGTTTGCTTCCGACACATATCGGTACGTGTTCTGGGTGGGGACCGGGCAAGACGGATAGCAAGTGGTCCCAGGATATGGTGCATTCGCATTGATCGTGAGGAATTGATCAAATCCGCGGGAATTCAGGTAGGTAACGGCCACCGTAGCCGATTTCGTGACTTGGCGCTCCACGCTGATCGCGCTCTGCAGCGTCGAGGGAGCATGCAATCGCGGAGCGAGCTGGTAAACGGTGGCCGTTGTCGTGGTCGGCGTGCCGCAACTGGAAACCGGCATCGTAAGCGGACTATCTACCCCGCCATAACAGAGAGGATTGGGGTTGGTTATGACGTACTCCTGCTGCGCGATTCCGTTCAGGTGTTGCGCCTGGAGAAGCTGGTCGATCTGAAAACGATCGTAGAAAATTCCTGAACCGCCGCGAATCACGAATTTTGGCGGGCCGCTGCGTCCTCCCACGCCCCAGGCGAATCCCACTCGAGGCGCCCAGTCGTTATGGTCGTGGATCCCATTCTGCGTTTCATAGCGAAGTCCGTAACTGAAAGTGATGTTAGGACGGACGCGCCAGTCATCCTGGAAATACGGTTCGAAATCGAAATAGTTTACCGACGCATTCGGCGTGCCTTCAGTGATTGTCAGTTGCGATGGCGTCCCCGCGAGGTATTGATCGAAGCCGGGAAAAACGAAAGTGCCATTAAATCCGGCGGTCGTGTAATCAGTGGCCTGGTTCGCGCGGAATCGGCCGCCGAACTTGAAGGAGTGATTGCCGTAGATCCAGGACGTGTAATTCTGCAGTTCATAGTTGTTCTGCAGGTCGTTGAGATTTCCCTCGCTATTGCCTCCGCCCGTAAAGGATCCGAGCACGTTCACGGCAGGATTTAGATCGTTCGGATTTTGCGTATTCCTGTCACGGTTGAATTGGAACCGCGTCTCGTTCACGATCTTGCTCCCGAACACCTGGGTGTCACTGATCTGGAGGGTGTGCTCAGTGCTCTCGGAGTCATAGGCCTGTGTCGCCAGGTACAGCTGATTGTTTAACTCACCTTCTTCCGTGTCCCGATAATACTGATAGCGCACCGTCAGCGTATTGTTCTTGTTGATGGCCCAATCAATGCGGGGGCCCAGATTTGTCCGGTGGCGCGGGTTGCCAATGGATCCGGAAATCTTATCGGTTCCGGTGGCTGAATTTGGATCGATCGCGTTAATCACCGACAGTTCATTGATGTCCCGACGATCGACGTTGAAGAAAAAAGAAGCGTTTTTCTTGATGGGCCCGCCAATACTGCCGTTGAACTGGGTTGAATAATAGGGTGGCTCTTCGCCGGCGAAAGGATTCGGCGCGTTGAAAACCGAATCGTTCCCATCCGCCATGAACTGTCCATGGAGCTTGTCGGTTCCGGGCTTGGTGAAAATCTCGATGCGGCCGTAGCCCAGCTTGTCGTATTCAGAAGAGAAGGGATTCTGGTTGACGCGAATCTCGCGAATGGACGACTTTGGCGGAAGCTGACCGGCAGTAAATCCGTCGATGTACATCTGTCCGCCATTAGGTCCGGCGGAGGGACCGGCAAGTGCTTGCAGGTCGGATTGCAATTCGTCGGGATCGTCGGGCAGCGCTTCGAGCTCTTTGCCCGAAATCACGATAGAACCCGCGTTGTTACTGGGATTCACATCGATCGTCGGCGCCGTGTCGGAGACTTGGACTTTCTCCTGCTCAACCGCGATCGTCATGGAGATGTTGAGCCGCAGCGGTTGATCGGCAATCACAACGCTGTCATTCTCGTAAAGCGTGAACCCCGGTGCGGCAACGGTAAGCGTGTATTTGCCGGCGGGAAGCGTCTTGAATTCGAACATTCCCTGACCATTGGTGTGAACGACGATGGGCGCTCCACTTGGGGGAGTCATCGCCACATCGGCACCGCTGATAGCAGCACCCGAGGGATCCGTCACCTGACCGCGGAGAGATCCTCCGCTACCAGCCGCTTGCCCGAACAGAGCCGGAATAAACAAGGAAAAAAAGAGCACTACGAATGCGAACCGCAGATATCTCTCAAACCTCATCTTGACCTTTCCCAATTATGAATGAATAAGAATTGATAAATTGCACGCGCCGATGCTCCATGCCGTCATTGCATCGCATCTCCGCCGGGAGCGCCTCCAAGGCTCCACGGGGTCAGCATCATCGCCTGACTTCCGCTTGGCGCCGCTTGCAGAATCGGCTCGACCCCGCTGAGGAGGGTAATTGCAGTACTACTGGAGGCCGATCCCTCGGTGGCCACGATCAAGACGGCATCGCCCTTGTGCAGATCCGATAGCGTTACTGGCGGCATGCGGTTCAGCATCTGCTGAAAGTCAGGTGCGCCTCCCTGATGCATGCCGGACATCTGGCCTCCGTTTGCGCCACCGGCAGGCACCCCCCCGCGCCCAGGACCGCCAGCACCCGGCGCCGCTTCGGCGTGATTTCCGGCCGACCCAGATGCCGCGCCCCCTGCCATGCTGCTCTTGAGCCGCATCGCGATTCTCTGGGCAAACTCCGCAGGCAGTTGGTGGAGTTGCGAATCACTGGTAATTTTCACGACGATCGGCTTCTTCGTCAGCAAATCCTGAACGTTGAGGGTCCCGGCACTTGCATCCACGGAAATCACGGTCCCGGCGATATTTCGGAAGCTGCCGGTTACGATCTCTTCGGCGGTCATCTCCAAACCGTCGGCACTCTTTTCTCCGCGTGCCCGCAGCTGATCGCCGGGATGAATCTCCTGCAAGCTGCCCGGCTTGGCGTCATCAAACTTGACGGAGTCCGAAGCATACCGGCGGATGATGGTGTTCTTCGCCGCATGTACCACGACGCTCTTTTTGCCGCCGAATCCTGTCACGGAAACTGTGACCGTTCCGGCCGCCGGATCGACACTGCTGACCAGCCCGCCGAGCCCGCGCTTCTGCCAATCCTGCTGGATCTGTTCTCGAACCGCGTCGATCGCCGAGCGCGTTATCACAAGCACTTCCAATGCGTCGATGGACTTGCCGTCGTCGGACGCGCGCCCTCGCACACGCACCGTATCGCCCACCTGCAGGTCCTGCAGCTGGATCGAAGCCGCATTCTTTAGGTCTTTGTCGCCCGGAGTCATTCGCAGAAGGCGCGCGTTCGGCTCAACCGTCACTGGAACTTCTGGCCCGGACTCTGGGGCAAGCGTCAGCGCGTTTCCGTTGATGGCCTTAATAGTTCCAATTCGTTTGGCAATCGCCGGTTGAGAAGGATTCGCAGCCTGAGCCAGACCGGCGGAAACCGTATTAACAGCTGCCATCGCTGCCAGCAGAACGAAGATTGCGGTCGGGATTGCGGTCTTATGGCGCATACGCCCCACCTCCAATGTACCTCGGGAATAGTCGTGCAAGTCCATGATTTACAAAGTTTTACCCAACAAACGAGAACGATTACAAATCCGAAAATTGGCGTGAAAACCATGCCTCTAAAACACGGCGATTTCGCCTCGGCGCGGGCGCATCCAGACTGCTAATAGACGATGAGGACACCCCCAGCTACGATTTCAATGAAAGACTGTGGAAATCAGGGCTAAGGATGCGTCCGTCTATCTTACGGTATTTTCTCAGTTGGACGTTGTTATTGGTTGTCCCCTCTTCGTTGCTGGGTCAGATATCGCCTGGCCAAACAACGGACACGGGCAGTGCCGCGATCCTTCATACGCAGGGCGGGGTGTGGGTCAACGGATATGAAGCGCGAGATTCGTCGGCGGTCTTTCCTGGTGACATCATCGAAACAAAGAAGGGGTTCTCTGGAAGCCTGAGTCTGGATGGCGCAAGCGTGATTCTTGCCCCCGAATCCGTTGGCAAACTGGGCGCGAACTTTCTTGAGCTCGACCACGGCAATGTCTCAGTGGGAACTTCGAAGCGCTTTGAGGTCCACGTCAATTGCATGCGCGTAGTTCCTGTAGTCGCAGAATGGACACAATACGAAGTTGCCGACGTCAATCGAACCGTGCAGGTGGCCGCCCGGAAAGATGATGTCAACGTGGATCATGGAATGACTCGGAAGGCCGGGGAGACGAACGAATCTGGGCAGCGCGCGTCCGTACACGAAGGCGAACAGCACAACTACGACGAATCCGAGCTCTGTGGAGCGCCTCCGGAGCCCAAAACGGCGGCTGGCCTCAATGCCAAGTGGATCGGAATCGGCGGAGCCGCTGTGGGCGGCGCAGTCCTATGCGCTCTGCTTTGCCGGGGATCTTCTCCAAAGCCTTCGATCAGCCCATCCTCCTTCTGATCGGAACCGAGCAGCTCTTGCTTAAAGAATTCTCTCGTGCGTATACCCGGCTGAAAGCAGCGCTCCCAGAAGTTCCGAAATATGCTCCGGGCCGCGCGTTTCCATCGTAATGTCAATCGCCGTATCACCCAGGTTGACTCCGTGATAGGCGCGGTCATACGCGGTCTCGACAATGTTCGCGCGATGATCCGCGAGAATTCCCGTCAAGCGATGCAAAGCGCCCGGGTAATCGGGGAGATGGACGCGCAGGCGCACCAGCCGTCCGTCTTTGACAAGGCCGCGCTCGATGATTCGCGAGAGCAGAGTGACATCGATGTTTCCGCCGCAGACCAGAACGGCGACACGTTTACCCTGCAACGGAAGCTTGCGGTTCAGGACCGCGGCAATTGCCGCAGCTCCGGCTCCCTCGGCAAGGGTCTTCTCGCGCTCGAGCAACAGGAGAATCGCATTGGCGATCTCCTCCTCCTCGACGGTTGCGATGTCATCCACGTACTTCTGAACCAGAGGCAGCGTGCGTTCGCCTGCTCGTCGAACGGCGATTCCATCCGCAATCGTCTTTGCGGAATCAAGCGTAACGGGCTTGCCCTTCTCGACGGCTGCTTTCATCGAAGGAATGCGGGCCGGCTGGACTCCAAAAACCTTCACCGCGGGATTTGTCTCTTTGACTGCGCACGCAATGCCGCCGATGAGGCCTCCGCCCCCGATCGGGGAGACGATTGCTTCAATATCCGGATGCTGCTGCAGGATCTCGAGGCCGAGACTTCCCTGCCCCGCGATCACTGCATTGTCATCGAAGGCGTGAATCAGAGTGAGTCCATCGTCATGACTTTGCTGAACGGCTTTTTCGTAAGCCTCATCGTAGTTCGCGCCATGCAAGATAACTTCCGCGCCATAAGCTCGAGTCGACGAGACTTTGGTGAGAGGCGTGGGCAACGGCATCAGAATGCGTGCGTGAACACCATGACGCCCCGCGTGATATGCCACACCTTGCGCGTGATTGCCCGCCGAAGCCGCCACTACACCGCGAGAGCGCTCCTCGGATGAGAGCGTGAGCAGTTTGTTCAACGCTCCGCGCTCCTTGAACGCTCCGGTACGCTGGTGGTTATCGAGCTTGAGAAAGATTTCGTTGCGAGTCAGTCCGGAAAAGGTTTCAGAATGCGTGCATGGAGAAATGCGGATATCCGAGCGGATCCTGCCCAGTGCCGCATGGATGTCGGAAAGTTGAATCATGTCCGCGGAGCCGCGCCGGGCTCCGGGCTTATCGTAACTGGTCCCGGGGCCGGAGGTCATTACGAGGCCACTTGCCGTCCCGTCGGGACTGAGGACGTCATCGGCCGGGCATCGAACGACTTGAGGTAACTATCGACGCAGGCTGCGGCTTTGCGACCCTCTGAGATCGCCCACACTACAAGAGATTGTCCGCGCCGCATGTCGCCGGCGGCAAAAACTCCGGGAACCGAAGACATGTAGTTTTCATCGGTCGCGACATTGCCGCGATTATCGAGTTGCACTCCGAGCTGTTCGATCATGCCATTGCGCACGGGACCAAGAAAGCCCATCGCTATCAGCACCAGGTCGACGTTGATCGTGAATTCGGTTCCGGCCACCGGCTCGAATTTCGGCGGCAGACCAACCCGAACTGCGTGCAACTGCTTCACATTGCCCTTCTCATCTCCCGTAAAGCGGGTAGTGGCAATGCTCCAGTCGCGGGTACCGCCCTCTTCGTGCGCAGCTTCCGTACGCAACTGCATCGGCCACAGCGGCCATGGAGTCAGCGGCGACCGATCGTCCGGTGGCTTGGGCATGATCTCGAACTGATGCACCGAAATCGGCTTCTGGCGGTGGCACGTGCCAAGGCAATCCGCACCGGTGTCTCCGCCGCCAATAATCACGACACGCTTTCCGGCCGCAAGAATGTCTTGGCTCGGATCAAGAACATCTCCGTGGCAGCGCTTGTTCTGTTGCGGCAAAAATTCCATCGCGAAGTGGATGCCCTTCAATTCTCGACCCGGCACATTGAGATTGCGAGGCTGCTCTGATCCACCAGCCAAAACGATAGCGTCGATTTCGCTCCGCAGATCCTGGACGGAAACGTTCCTTCCTACTTCCGCGTTCGTTACGAACCTCACTCCCTCGGCAGTCATCTGTTCCAGCCGCCGATCCACAATGTGCTTCTCCAGCTTGAATTCGGGAATGCCATACCGCAGTAGTCCGCCGATGCGGTCTGCCTTCTCATATACCGTCACGGCGTGACCGGCCCGGCACAACTGCTGCGCGGCGGCTAGTCCCGCTGGACCCGAACCAACTACCGCGACTTTCTTTCCCGTGCGATAAGCGGGAGGCTCGGGATGAATCCAGCCTTCGAGAAATCCGCGCTCAACGATGTTCTTTTCGTTCTGCTTGATCGTCACCGAAGGCTGCGTAATTCCGAGAACGCACGCCGCTTCGCACGGCGCCGGACAGATGCGCCCAGTGAACTCCGGGAAATTGTTGGTTGCGTGCAGTTGCCGGACAGCTTCCTTCCAGTTGCCTCGATAGACGTGATCGTTCCAGTCGGGGATGAGATTGCTGACGGGGCATCCGGTCTGACAGAACGGAACCCCACAATCCATGCAACGCGCGCCCTGCTTGCGAAGCTGTTCTTCCGGAAAATCCTGATAAATCTCGAACCAGTCGTTCACGCGCTCAAGAACGGGCCGCCGCGGAGCGAGTTCGCGGGAGTAATCCATAAAGCCGGTGGTCTTACCCATGCTGCACCTGCTCTGCTGCGGCCATCTGCGATACCGGTTCCCTTGGAATATAGGCCTGATCGCTGCGCTTCACGCCCAGTACACGCTTGAATTCATGCGGAAACACTTTGATGAAGCGCGAGACGGCGTCCGACCAGTTGTCGAGAATCCACTTCGCCCGGCCGCTTCCGGTCAAATCCAGATGCCGCGTTACCAATTCTCTTACCGTCTGCAGGTCTTTGACATCGATCAGCGGTTCCAGATCGACAGAATCCAGATTGCAGCGCTCTTCGGTGAAGTCGCCGTGTTCGTCAAAGACATACGCGATTCCGCCGCTCATGCCGGCGGCGAAGTTGCGTCCGCAGGAACCCAGAACAGCCACCAGGCCGTTGGTCATGTACTCGCATCCGTGGTCACCGACGCCCTCAACGACTGCCGTTGCTCCAGAGTTGCGAACGGCGAAACGCTCACCGGCCACGCCATTAAAGAAAGCTTCTCCACTGGTCGCGCCGTAGAGAGCGACATTTCCGATAATGATGTTTTCTTCGGGAGCAAAGCTAGATCCCTTCGGCGGGTAAACCACGATGCGCCCGCCCGAGAGTCCTTTGCCAACGTAGTCGTTCGCTTCTCCCTCCAGGCTGATCGTGATGCCTTTGGCGAGGAACGCCCCGAGGCTTTGTCCCGCAGATCCTTGCAGGTGAATTCTCAGCGTCCCGTCGGGCAGTCCACTCGATCCGTAGCGGCGCGCTACTTCGCCGCTTAGCATGGTTCCAACGGAGCGATGTACGTTGCGGACCGGCAAGTTGATTTCCTGAGGGCTCAGGCTCAGAAGAGCATCGAGCGAGTGCTCGACCAGTTGATGATCGAGCGCGCCGTGCAATCCGTGATCCTGCGATTGCACACAACGGCGGACCACGCGCGACGGCAGCGGTGGATTGTACAGAATCGCGGAAAAATCGAGGCCTTTCGCTTTCCAGTGATCAATAGCGTCGATCGTTTCAAGCATATCGACCCGGCCCACCATCTCATCGACAGTGCGAAAGCCTAAGTCGGCCATATACTGCCGGACCTGCTCGGCAATAAAGAAGAAGAAATTGATGACATGCTCGGGCTGGCCTCGGAAATGTTTGCGCAATTCCGGGTCTTGCGTAGCGATTCCGACCGAGCACGTATTCAAATGGCATTTGCGCATCATGATGCAGCCCATCGCAATGAGCGGCGTGGTCGCAAATCCGAATTCTTCCGCGCCCAACAGGGCCGCGATGACAACGTCGCGTCCGGTCTGCAGTTTTCCGTCTGTCTGCACGCGGATACGGCTGCGGAGATCGTTGAGCAGCAGCACCTGCTGCGTCTCTGCCAGTCCCAATTCCCACGGAATGCCCGCGTGTTTGATCGAACTCAACGGCGATGCGCCCGTGCCGCCGGAATCTCCGCTGATCAGCACAACATCCGCATGAGCTTTGGCGACACCCGCTGCAACCGTGCCCACGCCTACCTCGGCCACGAGTTTGACCGCGATCCGAGCCCGGGGATTAACATTTTTCAAGTCGTAGATCAGCTGCGCCAGATCTTCAATGGAGTAAATATCGTGATGCGGCGGCGGAGAGATCAGCCCGACGCCCGGAATCGAATGACGCAGCCTCGCGATGACCTCATCAACTTTATGGCCCGGGAGTTGCCCTCCTTCGCCCGGCTTTGCTCCCTGCGCCATCTTGATCTGCAATTCGTCGGCATTCACCAGATAATTCGCGGTCACGCCAAAGCGGGCCGAGGCCACCTGCTTCACCGCACTGCGCCGCAGATCGCCATTCGCGTCAGGCTTGAAACGCTCCTCGTCTTCCCCGCCCTCGCCTGTATTCGATTTGCCGCCGATGCGGTTCATTGCGATCGCCAGCGTCTCGTGCGCTTCCTTGCTGATCGAACCGAACGACATCGCCCCGGTCGTGAATCGCTTGACGATTTCTTTGGCGGGCTCGACTTCCTCGATCCGAACCGGTGTGTTGCTCTTCTTCAACTTCATCAAGCCGCGAAGCGTGCACAACGCCGCGCTCTGCTTGTCGATCAGATCGGTGTATTCCCGGAAGGTCTTGAAATTGTCGTCGCGAACCGCGTGCTGCAGTTTGCTGATAGTCTGCGGATTCAGCAGGTGATATTCGCCATTCACGCGTTGGTGATAATTGCCGCCAACCGCGAGCTCTGTCTCAAACTCCGTGAGCGGACGGAAGGCGTATTCGTGCTTCACTCGCGCTTCGGCAGCGAGAACATCGAGGCCGACGCCCTCCAGACGCGAGGTCGTCCCGGCGAAATACGTATCGACCAATTCTTTATTCAGACCGATTGCTTCGAATACTTGTGCTCCCTGATAGCTCTGCAACGTCGATATGCCCATCTTGGAGAACGTCTTCAGCAGGCCCTTCTTTACGGCTTTAAGAAAATGCTTCACCGCAATTTCGGGAGTAACATTCTCCCCGAGTTCCCCACGAAAAGCGAGATTCTCCACGCTCTCGAGGGCCAGATACGGATTAATGGCGCTCGCCCCATATCCGCTCAACAGCGCAAAATGCATGACCTCGCGGGGCTCCCCCGATTCTGTGATCAGCGCGACCTGCGTGCGCGTTTCTTCGCGCACCAGCAGGTTATGAACGGCCGCTAGCGCCAGCAGACACGGAATCGGAGCATAGTCCTTGTCCACGCCACGATCGGAAAGAATAAGGAGTGAGTATCCCGCCTTTACGGCGCGCGAAGCCCTGCGACACAGTTCGTCGAGCGCGCGCCGCAAGCCAGTCTCGCCCTCGTTCGCGGGAAAAAGCGCAGGAAGAGTGGTTGCCAGCAGATCGCGATTTGAAACCCGGCGCAGCTTCTCCAAGTCACGATTGGTCAGCAGCGGATGCGCCAACTTGAGCATGTGACAGTGCTCTGACGTTTCCTCCAGAATGTTGCGCTCGCTACCGATGTAACTGATCAGCGACATCACCATCTCTTCGCGAATGGGATCGATCGGAGGATTCGTGACCTGCGCGAAGAGCTGCTTGAAATAATTGAAGAGCGATTGCGGCTTGTCCGAGAGGCAAGCCAGCGGCGTGTCCGTGCCCATGGATCCAACCGGTTCCTCACCCTTTACAGCCATCGGAGCGAGAATCATCTTCAAGTCTTCGTCACTGTAGCCAAAGGCGCGCTGGCGCCGCAGAAGCGTTTCCGCATCCGGAAAGTGCATCCGCGAGGGCTCCGGCAGTTGATCGATGGTGATCTGATTCTCGGCCACCCACTGTGCATAAGGCTGCCGCGCAGCAAGGCTCTGCTTAATTTCCTTGTCGGAGATGATCCGCCCTTCGACGGTATCAACCAGAAACATCTTCCCCGGCTGCAGCCTGCCCTTCCTCTTTACTTGCTCGGCCGGCACGTCGAGCACACCAGCTTCGGACGCCATGACGACGAGATCGTCGTCTGTAACCACATACCGCCCCGGGCGCAGCCCATTGCGGTCGAGCGTCGCCCCGATGACGCGGCCATCGGTAAACGCGATCGCGGCTGGACCATCCCACGGTTCCATCAGGCAGGCGTGGTATTCGTAGAATGCACGTTTCTCCGGCGCCATATGGGGATTCCCGGCCCACGCCTCCGGAATCAGCATGGCCATCACATGCGGAAGGCTCCGGCCAGCCAGTAAGAGGAGCTCGACCGCATTGTCGAAATTCGCCGAATCGCTGCCATCCGGTGCAATGATCGGGAATAGCTTTTTGAGATCGTCCCCGAATAGCGGTGAACTCAGCAGCGACTGTCGCGCTTGCATCCAGCTGACGTTCCCGCGAAGCGTGTTGATCTCGCCATTGTGAGCGATGTACCGGTACGGGTGTGCGCGCTGCCAGCTGGGAAAGGTGTTGGTCGAGAACCGCTGGTGGACGAGACATAGCGCGCTTTCCGCATCAGGATCGGAAAGCTCGCGGTAAAAATTCTCGATTTGCGGAGCTAGCAGCAGGCCCTTGTAAACAATGGTGCGGCAGGAAAGCGAAGGAATGTAGAACATCTCCGCGTCTTCAATGCCGGACTCGCGAATTTCCTTTTCCGCCCGCTTGCGAACTACGTACAGCTTTCGTTCGAACGTCTCTTCATCCAAGCCCGGAGCGGAACGAATAAAAATTTGCTGAATATATGGCTGCGAGGCTCGCGCGACTCGTCCAATCGCGGAGGCGTAGACTGGGGTGTCGCGCCAACCGAGCGGGGTCAGTCCCTCTTCCCGGACAATGCGTTCCAGAATTCCTTCACATTGCAGGCGGGGATGCTTCTCGACGGGCAGGAAGATCATGCCCACACCGTAACTGCCAGGACCAGGCAGCGCGAATCCCAGCTTCTCGCACTCGCGGGTGAAGAACTTGTGCGGGATCTGGATGAGGACTCCGGCCCCATCACCCGTCTCCGGGTCGCAGCCGCACGCACCACGGTGCGCCAGGTTTACGAGGACCTGAATTCCCTTCCGGATAATGTCGTGGCTTTTGTTGCCGCTGACGCTGGCGACAAATCCTATTCCGCAGGCATCGTGCTCATGTGCCGGGTGATAAAGCCCTTGCGCGGCGGGGATGCCATCTTTTCGAGTGAGACGCGTCTTCATGGACTCCGTCCGACAGACAGATTTCCTTTCCAATCAACGATTAATGGTGTGCGCGGCTGGGCGGCGGAAGGTCGCACACCTTGGCTCAGGGACACACGTTCGCATTACTTTAATAGCGCCTACGGGAGGGCAAAGTACAATCCAGAATTTCGATGGAAGCTATAAAAAAATCAGGACTTCCGTTCGGAAGGAGGATTCCGAGAATTAACGTCGAATGCACGGGACTCCGCTATAATTCGGCACATCCTATGGACTTCGATCAACTCATCACGTTTCTCGAGGTCGCCAGACAAGGAAGCTTCTCTCGCGCCGGAGAAAAGGTCTTCCGCTCCCAGTCGGCTGTCAGCGCCCAGATCCGTCAACTTGAGCAGGAGTATGGAGACCGGCTGCTCGACCGGTCTGGAAAATCCGTCAAGCTCACCCCTGCTGGGCAGATTTTCTACGAATATGCCGAACGCTTGAAAAACCTGCGCGACGAATCCTTGATGGCAGTGGCGGACCACAGCGGCACCCCACGTGGCACGCTCAGGGTCGGCGCAAATGAAGCAACTTGCCTCTACGTCTTGCCCGAAGTCTTTGCGGAATACTGCCGTCGCTATCCTCCTGTGCAGATCAGCATCTATCGAAATTTCAGCTACAAGATCGTCGAAAAACTGGAAAACGGAATGGTCGAGGTCGGCATTCTTACGCTGCCCATCCAGTCTCCGAGCCTCAAGATTCAGCCGATCTTTCGCGACAAGCTAATGTTGATGGTGAGTCCCAAGAATCCTCTGGCGAAGTTCAAGGTTGTTCCCGTAAGCGCCATCGCGAAGCATCCACTCCTGTTTCCGAAAACGGGGCACACCCGCCGCCTGCTCGATAAGCTATTCCGGCCCTACAGCGCCGAACTGCAAGTGCGGATGGAATTGCCCAGCATCGGCATGATTAAGAGCTTTGTCGCTGCCGATTTGGGTGTTTCGTTGATCAGCGCGTCTTTTGCGCGCGATGAAGTTGATGCTGGCCGCGTGAAATTGATCGATCTGGAAGACGCCGAACTCTACCGCGAACTCGGGCTGGCCTACCGCCGCGACAGGACACTCTCCGTGGCCTCCACGGCCTTCGTTGGATTACTCCGCCAATTCGCCACCCAGATGAAGAAGGGCGAGGCCTAGACCGGACTAAATTGAAATTTCGATAGCCAGCATCGCTATTTTGCGTTTTCCTTGTGTCGTCCCGGCGGCTATCCTTAGGTCGTTGTAGTAGTGATAATTCATGACTCTCTCCATCCAGAAGACGAAGCGAATTACATCGACAGACACAGGCATGTCGACACGAATTACGTGTCTTCTGGAGGACGGGAACGGATGAAGTAAAGCACTCTTAAAGAAGAATCACCCGAACCCACCGCCAGAAGCGATCTGGCGGTGGGTTTTTGTTTTGCCCTAAAAAGGGGAAAGGACTATATGAGCGGACAGCGACAAAGCAGATTTGAACGCGGCGAAGACGTGGTCGTGATGAAGTTCGGAGGCACGTCGGTCGAGGATGCTGCGGCCATCCGGCGACTTATCGAGATCGTCAAAAGCAGATCCGGATCGCAACCTGTGCTGGTGGTCAGTGCTTTGGCCAAGGTCACCGATCAGCTTCTGGAAGCCGGCAATGCCGCCTCGGCAGGGCACTTGGGATCGGCTCTGGCCGTCATTCGCAACATTTACGTCCGTCATGAACAGTTGGCCGACGCTCTGGTCGAGGGTGCTGCTTACAACGCTCTTGAACGCGAACTCCGCGGTGAAATCCAGGCGCTCGAGACGCTTCTTCAGGATCTCTGCTCTTCGGGCGAATTCAGCCTTGGGGTAAAAGATCACCTGCTGGGCTTTGGCGAAAGCTTGTCGAGCCGGCTTGTGAGCGAAGCACTGCGGCAGAACGGGGTCAACGCTTCGTATGTGGATTCACGCGACCTTATTGTGACCGACTCGCGCCATGGTCAAGCCAGCCCGTTGTGGGACGTCACGAACGAGCGCTTAAGAGAAGCTCTCAGTCCGCTGCTTGGGCGAGGCTCGGTCCCAGTTTTAGGAGGATTCATAGCATCGAGTTCCGAAGGTGTTCCCACCACGCTCGGCCGCGGAGGATCCGATTTCAGTGCTGCGATTGTCGGAGCCTCTCTGGGCGCCTCGCGCATAGAAATATGGACCGATGTTGACGGTGTCATGACCACCGATCCCAGGGTCTGTCCGGATGCCCGGGTGATCCGCAAAATGAGCTTCGAAGAAGCAGCCGAGTTGGCACATTTTGGCGCGAAGGTTTTACACCCGGCAACGGTAGCTCCTGCCGTGCGCGAAAACATTCCTGTGTATGTTTTGAATTCCCGGCGTCCCGAACAAAGTGGGACCGAAATCACTGCGCACGCAAAGAACGGACGAACCGTCACAGCGATTACCGCGAAGCGAAATGTCGCAGCCGTTCAAATTGAGTCGCCGGACGGAATTGATGCGGCCCTTCTGGATGCTGTGTTTGGAGCATTCGATAAGCACGGCTGCTCAGTCGATGTCATGGCTACTTCGCTCGGGCGCATCTCCATGCTGGTTAGTTCGGCCGACGCCTTGCCTCAAATCGCGGCCGATCTAAAAAGCGTCGCAGCGGTGAAATGGGAGAACCATAAAGCGCTGGTTTGCCTGGTCGGAGAAAATATTCGGCATCAACCGGAAGTCGCGAGTCGTGTATTCGCAGCCGTGGCTGATCTGGGCGCTCGCGTTTTCTGCCAAGGTCCTTCTGAGCGAACTATTTCATTTCTGGTCGAAGAAACGAAGATGGAAGAATCCGTGCAGCGGCTCCATAGCCTGTTCTTCCCGAAGCGCGACCCGGCAAGTGACTGGGGAGGCATATCGACTGCGTTCTGCCAGGCGGGATAGCTCAATTACCAACCTTGGCAGCTTTGGCTGCCTCCGGCGTGTGTTCGATGATATGCAACCCGCACTCGGTTTTGCCGAATCCAGACCAACGGCCGGCGCGCGGATCTTCTCCCGGCTTCACGGCGCGAGTGCAATGCGTACATCCGATGCTGGGATAGTCCTGATTATGCAGTGCGTTGTAGGGTACTTCGTGATCGTGGATGTATCGCCAGACTTGCTTTGCATTCCAGTCCACCAGCGGATTGATCTTCACCAGTCCGAATTTTGCGTCCCACTCGACTTTTTTTGCGTTGGCTCGGGCTGCTGTCTGATCACGGCGAATGCTGGCAATCCAGGCGTCGAGTTCGGAGAGTTTCCGTCGTAGCGGTTCGACCTTGCGCAGATTGCAGCATAAGTCGGGATCGCGCGTCCAGAGCGCCGATCCATGAGTGCGCTCCTGTTCTTCCGGCGACAACATCGAATACACTCTTTCAATCTCGATGCCGTATTTCGATTCGATTCGGTCCATGAGCGCGTATGTCTCAGAAAAAAGAAATTCCGTGTCGATCGTGAACAGACGAAACTTTTTGTGAAGCCGTGAAGCCATATCAATGAGGACCATACCTTCGGCGCCGAATGCGGAAGAGATTGCCACTCTCGTTCCAAATGTTTCAAAAGCCCACGCCAGCGTTGATTGCGGATTCCAACTCTCGGCCACACGCTGAATGTCAGCGACTGCGGCTGCGGTTATGGGTCGTTGGGCCTCGATGCTGGGGACTTTCATGACATAAACTCCTCGTCTGCGGTGGAAGAAAGAGTTGAATAATCAGCAGCCAGATCATGCTGCAAAGGGAATTCGTTCTCGGCTAATGACGAAATCTCGACATCGAACGCGACATCCGCCAGCCGGGTCACTTCTCCAACTACTAACAGTGTGGGAGCGGGAAGCTTCGGCATCGAGTTCAGCCTTCTTATGGTCGTGTGAAGCTTTCTCTGATGAGGAGTGCTTGCGCGGGAAATGACGGCGCACGGAGTCTCGCCCGCCAATCCGGCAGCCTTGAGCCTGCCGCCGAGATCGGAGTAGTTCTGACCGGGCATGTAGATGACAAGCGTCGCTCCGCTGGAAGCGAGCTTGTTCCAATTCGCCGCTTCGCCGCCCTCGGCCTGATGCGCTGTAAGAAACACGACAGCAGAAGACTTCCGGCGATACGTAAGAGGAATCTCCGCGGAGGCTGCAGCGCCCAGCGCGGAAGTTACACCCGGTACGATTTCGTAGGGCACGCCGGCCTTGCGCAGGGCTTCAATTTCCTCGCCCGCGCGACCGAAGATCATCGGATCACCCGATTTGAGCCGGACTACCGTCAGGCCAGAATCCGCAAGCGCAATCATCAGGAAATTGATCTCCTCCTGCTGAATCTTCTTTTTGCCGCAACGCTTGCCCACATTGTGAACACGCGCTGTGGCCGGAATCAGTTTCAGAATCTCGGGCGCAACCAGATCGTCGTAAAGCACGGCTTCGGCCGATTGCAGCAGGCGAAGTGCGCGCACGGTTAGTAGTTCCGGGTCGCCCGGCCCTGCGCCAACGAGAAAAACTTTGCCCGTCACGCTCTCTCTCCTTTGGAGGCGAGTTCCGGCAGTTCCTCCAAGGCCAACTCAGCTGCTTCCCTGCTCGCGAGCGAGTGCAACAAATCCAGCTTCTTCTCCTTGTCCAGATCGCTGGCGAGGACGAGCCTTCTGGTTTGGCCAAGCTCCGCCACCCAATCTGCGTACCCCGGGCCATATTGCCTTTCCAGTTGCCGCCGAATGTTTTGTGCCAGTGACGGACTCTGTCCGGCTGTGGAGACGGCGATCTGCAAGTCTCCCCGGCGCACGATTGCCGGATAGAAGAAGTCGCAGAGATCCGGAACATCAACCACGTTGCAGAGAACTCCGCATTTTTGCGCCTCGTCGTAAATCCGTTCATTTAGCGATCGGGAAGAAGTCGCAACTACCGCGAGAAACGCGCCGTCGAGGTCATCCGGATGAAACGGACGAACGTCTAATTCAATCCGTCGTTCAGCAGCCCATTCATGCACTGTGGGAGTTGCGTTGAGTGCGACAACATGGATACGTGCGCCGGTTTCGAGCAGCCCGCCGATCTTAGATTCGCCGACCTGGCCTGCACCGATCACGAGGCATCGCTTCCCTTCCAGCTTCAGGAAAATTGGAAAAAGGCTAGTCACCGACACCTCCTGCGGATTGCGCCAGACTTTGTGGAAGATCGCGGGCGGCCGCGGGCACGGCTTCTCCCGCCAGAAACTCTCTCAATTGGGTATCGCTGTGCCGGGCGAAGAAGCGGCGCAGATTTTCGCCGGGCTCTCGATCCGCAAGATACTGCGTCAATAAACGCTCGAGCGCATCCGGCACATCGGTGGCGGCGCAGCGATATCCCACAGGACGCGCTGTCGCTTGATGCAGACCCAGCGCCCCGCCCACGCAGAAGTAATAGGCATCGACGAACTGGCCGTTGTGCTTGATCTTCTTTCCCTCGATGCCAACGTCGGCAATCCAATGCTGTCCGCAGCTGTTGGGACATCCCGTGACGTGCAGTTTCAAATGCTGATCGAATCCCGGCAGACGCTCGTCGAGTTCATCGACCAGCCATCGTGAGAAACTCTTCGTCTCGGTGATGGCGAGCTTGCAGAACTCCGTGCCGCTGCAAGCCACGGTGCCGCGAGCAAACGCTGATCCACCGACCTGCAATCCGATTGCATCCAGTTCCCGTGCCAATTCGTCGACATTCAGCGTCGGCACATTGACCACGAGCAGGTTCTGCATGTTCGTGACGCGCAGTTCTCCTCTAGCGAAGCGCTCGGCCAGGTCCGCGGCAGCTTGCATTTGATCGGCTGTAATGCGCCCGCGGAGGACTACCGCTCCAACATAAGAAAGTCCAGGCTGCTTTTGCGCGTGGATGCCGACGTGGTCGCGGTAGATATCGTCAGGTGGATGTTCTTCGACTGCCTGGTCGAGATTGAAACCGATCCGTTGGTGGAGTTCGTCAAGAAAACGCTCCGCCGTCCAACCATGCTTGAGAAAGAGGAATTTGAGACGCGCACGTTCGCGATGCTCGCGTAACACGTCGGAATCACGGAACAACTCAGCAATCCCCTTCACGACAGGAAGAACCTGATCCCAACGAACAAAGGCATTCAGCCGCGCCGCTAGATAGGGTTCCGTCGACAAGCCGCCCGCAACCCGCAAAGAAAATCCGGTCTCACGCCTGCCTGCAACGGTGCGCGCAATTGCCGTCAAACCGATGTCATTAATTTCGGGGTACGAGCACCATGAGTGGCAGCCGGCAATCGATATCTTGAATTTTCGCGGCAGATTGTAGAAATCAGCATTGCCCGCGAGCAGTTCAGACACCTGCATGACCAGCGGCGAGGCATCCACTTCTTCGTCGGCATCGACTCCAGCAACCGGGCAGCCGGTTACGTTTCGAGTAACGTCGCCGCAGGCTCCGATCGTATTCAGACCGACTTTCCAAAGTCCATCGAGCACCTCGGGAAGAGCCTCGATCGTTACCCAATGAAGCTGAATATTCTGCCGCACGGTGAGATCGGCAATTCCGTTGGCATATTTTCGGGTGAGATTCGCGATCGCGCGCAGTTGATGAGACGTCAAAATGCCATTGGGAATCCGGATGCGGACCATGAATCGCTGGAGCGCGCGCCCGACGCCATCTTTCCCTCCGGTGACGCCCGCTCCGTCTCCTTGCGTATAAACGCCCCACCAGCGGAAATACATGCCGATCCATTCCGGCGGGATCGAATCGAATCCTTCCCGCGCGAAGCGCCGTATCTGCTCCAGCCCTTCCCACGGGTTCATGGCGCGTTTCAACCGTTCGGCGCGCTGTGCTTTCGTCTCTTTTGCTGTCGTCGTCATGTTGTTTTTCCGGGAAAATAAAAACCCACCGCCAAATTCTCTGGCGATGGGTTGATGAGTGCCGTTATTAAGAAAGAATTCTTAGGTCAGCAGCCTCCCCGCGCCAGGGCGTACGCATGCACAACAACAACAAGTGCAGCAACACGTCGCGCGAAGATTGAGACTGCCTGACATTCAGCTTCCGATTCTAAGGACGGTTCGTTCTGCCGTCAATAAACTTACGTAACACCTTCGATTCATACTTTCGATCAAAGGAATCAGATTTTTTGCATGAAGCCGCACAATTTCGTGCTCCCGCTGTAGAATCATCAACTTAGCTTGAAAACCGAAGTTGAGAATTCTCTATTGCGTAGCATTTATCGTTTCAGCCGATTCATCACGCGCGAGGTTCATCGTTCATGAAGCGTTTCACTGCGTCGTTAGTTGTGTGCCTTCTTTCCTTCGTATTCTCTGGGCTCTCCCAAACGAATTCTGATCCCTACAAACCGACTCTTGATCGTCTCGAGTCTCTAACCCAGCAGAGTGAACCGGAGTGGCGATTCCATTCGGACATCCCTCATCCCGAAGATCCCGGCCTTAACGATTCAGATTGGGGCACGTGGACGGTGAAGAATACGTCCGGCCCCGGCGGCCAGAATGCGAATGAGGAGCACTGGACGGGCACGCGCGTGTTTCGCCGCTGGATTCAGGTCCCGGAGAAGATCAATGGCTACGCTACCCGGGGGTCGCGCGTCCTGCTCGATCTCCGCTTCGGCAGCCGTGACAGCCTGATGATCACCGTTTTTTCCAACGGCGCAATCATCTATCGCGGCAATGATGATGACATTTTGCCGATGCTCCTTACCGAGAACGCGCAACCGGGAGAGAAGTTTCTTGTAGCCGCGCGCGTAGTCAATACGGACGACGAGCCGGCGGAATTCTTCCATAGCGAACTCACCATCCAGCCTCCGAATTCTCGCCCCGACCCCGGCTTTCTGCGGCTCGAAATGCTTGCCGCCCGCCCGATCATCGCGGCCTACGAAGACGGAAAGATGGAACGAGAGCAGGAACTGGACGCCGCGATCAAAGCCGTCGACTTCACCCCGCTGGATAAGGGTGATCAAGCCGGCTTCGATGCCTCACTTCGCGCATCGCACGCAAAGCTCGAAACGTTGAAGCCTTGGCTTCAGCAGTTCACGATTCGCGCTGTCGGCAACTCGCACATCGACATGGCATGGCTCTGGCCATGGACCGAAACCGTCGAAGTCGTGCGCAACACGTTTCGCAGTGTGCTCGATCTGATGCGCGAATATCCCGACTTCAAGTTCACCATGTCTTCAGCTCGCACTTATGAATGGATGCAGGAGAAATATCCCGATCTTTTCAAGGAGATCGAGCAGCGCGTAAGAGAAGGCCGCTGGGAGATTATCGGCGGCATGTGGGTGGAACCCGACTTGAACATGCCCGATGGAGAATCGCTGGTCCGGCAAATTCTGGTCGGCAAGCGGTACTTCCAGAAAAATTTCGGCGTCGACGTAAAGATCGGATGGAATCCCGACTCCTTTGGCTACAACTGGCAGCTTCCGCAGATTTACAGCAAATCCGGCATGGGATATTTCGTCACCCAGAAACTGCTCTGGGCTCATGAATTCACCACATTCCCCTACAAGCTCTTCTGGTGGGAGGCGCCGGATGGCAGTCGACTATTGACCTATTTCCCCCACGACTATGCCGGAGGCATCGATGCCGTGCCGCTCGGCACTGACCTTTCGATCTGGATGCCTTCGATCTACGGCCCCAAACTCACTGATCATCCGGAGATGATGCACCTTTACGGGGTAGGCGACCATGGCGGCGGACCGACTCGCGTGATGCTCGACCACGCCGATCAGCTTCGTTCGCCCGACTCTGTCTTTCCCAAGCTAAAGTTCAGCTTCGCCACGGATTTCTTCAACGATATTGAAAAGAAGCTACCCACGATGAACGTTCCTACCTGGGATGGCGAGCTTTATTTCCAATATCACCGCGGAGTCTTTACGACTCAGGCGGAGACGAAGCGGAGAATCCGGCGCGCGGAAGAGACCGTCCTGAACGCCGAGAAGTTCGCCTCAATCGCCATGCTGCTTGGCCGTCCTTATCCCCCCGACGGCATGGAGATGATATGGAAGAATCTCCTCTTCGATCACTTTCACGACATCATGCCCGGGTCGGGAATCGCCGTGAATTATCTCGACGCGAAGCGCAATCTCGAAAATGTCGATCGCGCCGCAAACGATGTAACCCGCGGTTCTCTTCAAGAGATCGCTGCCCATATCGACACCGCCCAACCGGGCGTCCCGGTAATCCTTTTCAATTCCTTGTCTTGGCCTCGAACCGACGTTACTGAGGTCGAAGCGCAACTGCCGGAACCAGCGAAGCAGATCGCAGTCGTTGATTCGAATGGCAAGCCGGCGGAAACGCAACTGCTATCGCTCGATCCAGACACACACCGTGCCAGGTTCTTGCTGCTGGCGCACACTCCGGCACTGGGATACGCGACCTACTTTGTTCGCGGCGCGACGAAGGCAGAGTCGGTGCATTCGGAGTTGAAAGCGACTTCCGACACACTGGAGAACGAGTTCCTCCGGCTGAAAGTCGATCCTCAAACAGGATGCATGACGAGCCTCTTCGACAAGCGCAGCGGAACTGAGTCCCTGGCTCCCGCAGAAACAGACACCGGCGGCCCGAAAAACGCGGTCTGCGGCAATCTATTGCAGACGTTTGTCGACAAACCGAAGCAGTGGGATGCTTGGAACATCGACGCGGACTTTGAAAAGCAGCATTGGGATCTCGACAAAGCCGACGAAGTGAAGCTCGTAGAGAGCGGCCCCCTGCGCGCAGTCATTCGCGTCAAGAACCATTTTCAGAACTCGACCTTCGTTCGCGACATAACGATGTACGCGGGCGTTCCACGAGTCGACGTGAAGACTCAGGTCGAGTGGCACGAGAAACACATCCTGCTCAAAGTTGCCTTCCCTTTGAGCGCACATAACGACCAAGCCACGTACGAGATTCCCTTCGGATCGGTTCAACGTCCCACGACTCGAAATACGCCGGCGGAGAAAGCACAATTTGAAGTTCCGGCGCAGCGCTGGGCCGATATCTCGGATTCGACGCACGGGTTTAGTCTGCTCAACGACTGCAAATACGGGTATGACGCGAAAGGAAATGTTCTCCGCCTATCGCTCCTGCGCTCGCCTGTATATCCCGATCCGCACGCCGATGAAGGCCATCACGAGTTCACCTATTCCTTGTATCCGCACGGCGGCAACTGGAAGGACGCTCTCACCGTCCGCCAGGGATATCAGTTGAACTATAAGTTGGTTGCGTTCTCCACCGAGAATCACGCGGGCAAGCTCGCGCCAGAGCATTCCTTCGTCGAGGTTCCACAGGACAATGTCATCATCAGCGCAGTGAAGAAAGCCGAAGATCAGAACGCCTTGATCATCCGTTTCTACGAGTGGGCGGGGAAGGCTGGCGAGACAACCATCAAACTTCCGGCCGGAGCGGAGTCAGCCTCAGAGACCGATTTGATGGAAAAGCCGATCTCAAACGTGGCTGTCAGTAACAACGAAATCCAAGTGGCCGTCAAGCCTTATGAGATCAAGACCCTCGAGGTGCATTTTTCCGGCACGCCCACGCTAGCCGGGGCGGCAAGCCAATGAACGCTTCTACAAACGAAAATGTCGTGCTGGGGGTGGATATCGGTGGAACCAAGGTCGCGGTCGGCCTGGTGGATCGTAGCGGCAAAATCCTCATCCAGAGCCGCACGCCGATGGTCGCCAACGGCACGGCCGAAGCTGGATTGCAATCGGTAATCGCGGCCATCGATTCGGTGTTGCAGTCGACGGATGGCCGCGTGCAACGTATCGGAATCTGTGCCCCTGGTCCACTCGATCCGAAAACCGGCATAGTGCTGAATCCGCCCAATGTTCCCTGCTGGCGAAACTTTCCTCTGGCGGAACGCATTGCCGCGAAGTACCGCATGCCCGTGAAAGTCGACAACGATGCAAACGCTGCGGCTCTGGCGGAGACCCGCTGGGGCGCGGCTCGCGGATTCCGCTACGTCTTCTACACAACCGTCGGAACCGGGATTGGGACCGGAATCGTTTTCGACGACGCGATCTACCATGGCAATACCGGCTCGGCAGGAGAGGGCGGGCACGTCACCATCGATTATCGCGGCCCGCAATGCGGCTGCGGCAAACGCGGATGCATCGAGGTCCTCGCCGCTGGCCCTGCAATCGGAGCCCGCGCGAGAACGAAACTCGCAGCCGTACCATCCCGCTATTCAACAATTCTCGATTTCGCGCAGGGCAGGATCGAATCCGTAACCAGTGAGTTTGTGGGAAAGGCTTACGCTTCAGGCGACACCCTGGCGGGCGAGATTCTGCAGGATACCGTCGACTTACTCACGATCTGGCTGGGCAACATCGTCGATCTGTTCGATCCCGATGTTCTGGTTTTCGGCGGGGGCGTCTCCACCATGCTGCAGCCCTTTTTCGATAGGATGAAAGCAGGTCTCCCCAACTGGTGCGTGAACCCTCGGGCATCGGAGATTCCGTTGCTGATCGCGCATTATGGCTCCGATGCGGGTATCGCCGGCGGGGCCGCGCTATGCTCCGAGACTTCATAATCCGGTATTCAACTCTTAAGAAGGCATCCATGCACACTTCGAAATACGTCGTCCTCATTTCGTTCGTCTCCCTGTTGCTCAGCTTTAACGCCACGCGCGCTCAAGATCTCCCGCAAGCTCCTGATGCGCATGTGTTCGTGCTTTCGCCCAACCCGGGTTATTTCACCGAGCCATCGGTCGCGGTAAATCCGAACAATCCTCAGCAGGTTGTCGCCGTCTTCCAGGACAATGCTCACGCTTCTTACTCCGAGGATGCGGGTCGCAACTGGGCCCTGGCGGAGGACGTGGCGCCCAAGAACTATCGAATCTCGGGCGATGTGTCGACAACCTTCGACAATCAGGGTCACGCCTTCATCTGTTACATCGCATTCGACAAGCTGGGCACTTTCAACTACTGGGGGCACGGCGCCACCCGTAACGGAATCTTTGTCCGACGCTCGCTCGATGGAGGCAAGACATGGGAAGCGAATCATATCCCCGTCGCGGAGCAACCAAGCGTTCCGGGCATTACCTTTGAAGACAAGCCGTATATCGTCGCCGACACCACAAAGACCAAATACGCGGGAAATCTATATGTCGGATGGACGCGCTGGCGGCTCACTGATTCCCAGATGGTAATCTCGCGCTCGACCGACGACGGACGGACCTGGTCATCTCCTGTGGAGGTTGACGCTCATCCCGGTTTGCCGCGTGATGACAACGGGGCAGCAGAGGGATTTGACGGCGCAGTCGCTCCCGATGGCACATTCTATGCGATATGGAGCCAGGACGATGACATCATGATGGTGTCCTCCCGTGATGGCGGCAAGACTTTCACCCACGCCCGGCCGATCATTCACACCGCGCCCGTCATGTTTGCCATTGAAACGCTCGAACGCGCGAACGGATTTCCGCAGATTGCGATTGATCCGAAGAGCAAGCGGATGTACGTCTCCTGGAGCGACTACCGCAACGGCGACCTGGATATCTTCGTTTCCATTTCGGACGATCACGGAAAGCACTGGTCTCCACCCATCCGCGCGAATAATGATCCGGTTCATGATGGAATCGAGCAATTTTTCCAATGGCTGGCGGTCGATCCGGTCGATGGATCGGTAAATCTTGTGTTCTACGACCGGCGACGCGACCCCCAGAATCGTAAACAAATTGTGGTCTTGGCTCGTTCCACTGATGGCGGACATAGCTTCGCCAATTATGCGTGGACCGAGAATCAGTTCGAAGCCGGAGGAGTATTCTTCGGCGATTACAGCGGGCTGGCGGCGTACGGTGGGCGCGTTTACGGAGTGTGGACCGAGAAACCAGTTCCTCCACCCGCACCTGACACGAAAAATAAACCCGAGGCCGCAAAGGAAGAAAAGCCGCAGCCTCGAGTGACGGTCGTCAAAGTAGGAATTGCGGATTTCAATAGCAAGTCGCAAACGACTCACTGAGGATCAACCGAACCGCCTCGCCAGCAACCGTTTATCGCATAATGCCAATCTAAACGGCAGCGATCTGGATTCGCCCATAGCCCGTCAGACTTAACTCCGATCAAGTCAGACGGACCAGTTCCAGGTTTGGAGGGGTATGGGGCTCACAGCAAGTTCTGTACTTAAGCTGGTTCCCACTCGATTCAGCATCGAATCGATCTCCTCGCTTTTGTCCAACTATCCCGAGCACAACTTTCAAATCAAGCTGTGGGATGGGACGGCATGGGGATGTGCGGAAAAACCTAGGTTCACCATCGTTATTAAAGATCCGATAGCGTTGCGAGCTATCCTGCTCGCTCCGAGTGAACTCACTCTAGGCGAGTCCTACGTTTTTGAAGAGCTCGACATTGAAGGGGATATCGAAGCTGCAATTGCCGTTGGCGACTACCTCATTTCGGGCGACAGAATTCCTACCACTGCTCCTTTGCTAGCTAAATTGCTCGCGTTCCCAGCCGAAAATCGAAGGACGGAGAATCCAGGGGCACAGCTTGCAGGTTCCCCGCACTCCCATAAGCGGGATCGTCAAGCCATCCGATATCATTACGATCTGCCTGCCGAGTTCTATGCGCTCTGGCTCGACCAATATCGCTTATATTCCTGCGCGTATTTCGAACGCGAAGGTGTTGACCTCGATACCGCCCAACGGCACAAACTCGATTACATCTGCCACAAGTTGCGCCTGTCGCAGGGCGAACGCTTACTGGATCTTGGCTGCGGCTTCGGAGGCTTGCTGATTCATGCCGCGAAATATTATGGAGTCGAGGCCGTGGGCATTACTCTGAGCGTCAGGCAGGCTGAGGTCGCCCGGGAACGGATTCGAAAATTCGGCTTGAATGGCCGTTGCCGGGTTGAACTCTGCGACTATCGTGACCTGGAAGTCGACCATCAGTTTGACAAAGTTGCGAGCGTAGGCATGTTCGAGCACGTTGGCGAAAAGAATCTACGTGAGTATTTTGCGCGAGTCTACCAGCTTGTCCGGCCCGGTGGAGCATTCTTCAATTCGGGGATTTCCGCCTCGGCAAACTATGTGCGCCGCGGACCCTCTTTCATCGACCGTTACGTATTCCCTGACGGAGATCTCGTCCCAATTCACACAAGTCTCGCTGCCGCGGAAGTCTGCGGATTCGAAGTGAGGGATGTGGAAAGCCTGCGGGAGCACTACGCCCTCACCCTTCGCCAGTGGGTCCGGCGCCTGGAGGAGCATGCTGAAGAGGCAAAGAAAATAGCTGGCCGGCAGGCATACCGGATATGGCGCCTATATATGGCCGCCTCTGCTCACAGCTTTCAGGTCGGCCGCACAAATCTCTATCACATGCTGTTGGCGAAGCCACTGAACGGTAACGCCGGCATGCCTCTTACTCGTATGGATTGGTATCATGACTGATTCCATGGGGTGTGACCACTTCATACTGTGCTGTCCTGTTGCAAGCCTAACAACCACAACTCGCTGCCCAGCATCCGACCCCTGTGCCTCTCTTGGATCAGCGCACGCTGTCGGTAGTGAGAACGCTGGTAATTTGCGTTCTCATCGGGGCTTTCTTTTACGCAGCGCGCAACACGATCTTTGTTCTGATCTTTGCCGCCTTTTTTGCTTACCTGATTGATCCGATTGTCACCCGGGTCGAGCACTGGCCACGAATATCCATGGGTTCACGGGCTCTCGCGATAGCCGAGGTCTATCTCGTTTTGGCGATGGCGTGTACCGGCATTGTCCTGGGCGTCGGTCCCAGCATTGCTTTAGAGGGACGTCATTTGCTCTCGGCGGCTCCAGAACTCCTCGATCACTTCACCTGGGGCAAGATCATCCGCCAGATCAGTTCCACGCACGGCTGGAGTTATCACACGCAACTTGAAATTGAACACCTTGTGGCTCTGCATCGGGCGGCCATTCTTTCGGCCATTCAAAGCGCTGCGGTGAAGGTCGAGGGCTTGGTCACAAATATTTTCTGGTTCGCGCTTGTCCCGATCCTGGCCATCTTTCTATTGAAGAGCGGACGGGAGTTTGCCGAATCCGGGATCAATATCTTGCGCCTGCGCCCGCGCCGCCGCATGTTTCTCAAAGCGACCCTGCGCGACATCAACGACATGGCTGCACACTTCATTCGCGCGCAGGTGCTTCTGGCCGCGCTCTCTTTACCGGTCTACACGGTTGTTCTCGTCATTTCAGGATTGCAGTATGGGCTGTTTCTGGGCCTGTTCGCGGGTGCTCTTGAGTTTGTCCCCCTGGTCGGACCATTGGTGGCGGCCATTGCCATTCTTGGCGTCGCCTTTGTTACCGGCTTCCCTTACATATGGGTACTCATGGTTTTTCTGATCGCCTGGAGAGTCGTCCAGGATTATGTCAATTCACCGCGCCTGATGCACCGCAGCGTGAAATTACATCCCTTCGCTGTCATCATTGCGGTACTGGCGGGTGGGGAGATCGGCGGCATCCTTGGCGTTTTTCTCTCGATCCCCGTCGCTGCGACTCTGCAGATCTTCTGGCGGCGATGGCGCACATCCTCGTTTACCCTGACCGGCGATCTGGAGCATGTCGATACGCCTGAGCATAGAGCTGCATAAGCGTAAAGCACTCCTTGACCTTGGCCACCGTCATCCTCCTAACCATCTGGACAGCGCCGACGATATGTCTGTTCACCGTTCCGACGTAAAACTTCGTAAAAGTGCTCCACGAACCACAACTCAAGCCTCATAATCAGGTTCATACCAGCAGGTTCAAATCGGACAACTTTTAGGAGGACAGTCTATGCGGAAACACTGGTTGCTCGCGCTCGTTCTGGCGGCGCTGGTCTACGCCGTTACACCGGCCCTGGCACAAGACAATAGCGGAAATGAACAGCAAACACCGCCGCCAGCGGGTGCACCGGAACACGGCCACGGTCACATGGATCCGGCTCGACGAACGGAAATGCTCACCCGGCAGCTGAAGCTCGATCAGGACCAGCAGGCGAAGGTGCTCGACATTTTGAAGACGGCGCAGTCTCAGGCAGAAAGCCTTCGCTCCGATTCGTCGGTCGCGCCGCAGGATCGGCGGGCGAAAATGATGGATATCCACAAAGCGTCCAACGATCAGATTCGTGCGCTTCTGAATCCCGATCAACAAAAGAAATGGGATGCGATGCAAAGCAGGCGTCAGGAGTGGATGCAACATCGCGGCGAGGGACCGCCGTCCGACTCGCCCGATCAGCACTAGATCGGTCTGACGAATATCGCGGGTGCGGGACGTCCCGCACCCCGGTTTAAACAAGTGCCGCTGTTTCCAACCGCTTCGGTCCGGCTTCAAGTATGTGTTCCGGGCATTCGCCCACCATCAGCTTGAAATTCTCGATGAACCGGGCCGCCAGCGCATCGTACTTGTTGAAGTACTGCTCCTGGCTCGGCCATGTGTTCGCAGGATCGAGAATCTGCGACGGCACTCCCTCGCACTCCACCGGTACTTCGAATCCGAAGACCGGATCCTTCTTGTACTGCACTTGCAGCAGCGAGCCACTGAGCGCGGCATTGAGCAGCGCACGTGTGTGTTGAATACTGATGCGCTTCCCCACTCCAAACGGGCCGCCCGTCCAGCCTGTATTCACGAGCCAGACGTGCGCTCCGTGTTTCAGAATTTTCTTCTTCAGGAGCTCAGCGTACTCCAACGGATGGTGCACCATGAAAGGTCCACCAAAGCAGGCGCTGAAGGTCATTTCGGGTTCAACTCCGAGTCCGATTTCCGTGCCGGCAATCTTGCTGGTATATCCCGAAATGAAGTGATAGATAGCCTGATCCGGGTTCAGCTTCGAAATCGGAGGCATCACACCGGACGCATCACAAGTCAGAAAAACGACGTTCTTCGGATGTCCAGCCCGCTTATCCGGCATGCAATTAGCGATATACGCGAGCGGATAAGCCGCGCGTGTATTCTCGGTCACCGTGTAATCGTTCAGATCCAGTCGCCGAGACACGGGATCGAAGGTGACGTTTTCCAGCACAGTGCCGAATCGGCGCGTGCACGCGTAGATCTGCGGTTCCGCCTCCGGCGAGAGCCGGATGACTTTGGCATAGCAGCCGTCCTCGAAATTGAATACTCCGTTGTCGCTCCAGCCGTGCTCGTCGTCGCCAATGAGCTGGCGCTTCGGATCGGCCGACAAGGTCGTCTTCCCCGTCCCCGAAAGCCCGAAGAAGATGGCCACGTCGCCCTCCGCCCCCACATTGGCCGAGCAATGCATCGATAGAATTCCCTCCAGCGGCAACAGGAAGTTCAGCACGGTGAAGATCGTCTTCTTGATCTCCCCGGCATAGCTGGTGCCCCCGATGATCGCCAGCCGCTCGCGAAAATTGATGACGATGAATGTTTCCGTCCGCGTCCCATCGACCATCGGCGACGCCTGGAATCCAGGCGCTGCGATAACTGTAAACTCCGGAATATGTCTTCGCAGTCCATCCTCGCTTCGAATCTTCAGAAACATCGTTCGCGCGAACAGGCTGTGCCATGCCTTCTGCGTAATGATGCGAACAGGAAGGCTATGTTCCGGATCGGCTCCGGCAAAGCAGTCCTGTACGAAAACGTCGCGTCCCTGCAAATATCCTTGCAACCTTGTCAGCAGAGCGCTAAAGCTTTCGCCGGTAAACGGACGGTTGTACTGTCCCCACCAGACCTTCTCCTCGGTCGACTGTTCGCGCACCACGAATTTATCGGCCGCCGCTCGCGCGGTATGCTTCCCTGTGTTGACGACCAGGGGTCCGAGATGAGAGAGCGTGCCCTCCGATCGGAAGATGCTCTCTTCGTACAACGCCGGAGTTGGGAGGTTCCAATACACGCGCCGCAGATTGACAAGTCCGTGATTCTGCAGTCCGAAAAGACTGGCAAGTTTCCCGGCTTCCTTCACAGCTGGAGATTGCACGTCGAGGTATATGTTCATAACCACTCCCTCACCAGCTTGCGGTCGCCCAGATAGAGTTCATTCGCCGAATGCGGATCGAGCGCCCATTTAATGCGGTCGAGCCCTTCCGTGATGTCGCGGATCGTTCCGCAATAGCTGAGGCGCAGATGTCCTTCGAACCCAAATTCTCTACCAGGAACTGTGACCACGCGGACCTTGTCGAGCAGCAGATTCGCCAGCTTCTGGGAATCTTTCATATAAGCGCTGAAATCCGGAAAGCAATAGAACGTGCCATCCGGCGGATGCACTCTTACTCCGTCGAATGCCTTCAGCCGGTCCATCATCACGTTGCGGTTGTTTTCCAGCGTCACGCGCAGGCTTTCGATGGAAGACTGCACCCCATTCAGCGCTCCCACCGCGGCCCACTGCGCCGGCGCCGACGGGCCAGATGTCTGCTGCGATTGAATCGTTGCCATCGCTTCAATGAGAAATTGATTCGCGATCGCCCAGCCGATACGAAACCCCGTCATCGCGTACATCTTCGAGACGCCATTGATGACTACCAGTTTCGACTGTTCGAGCGGCATCTTGGCGAAGTCATAGCACAGCGGCGCGCTCTTGCCATCGAACACCAGCCGGTTATAAATGTCGTCCATGATCAGGTAGATGGATTTCTTCTCGCAGTACTCCACCATCTCCTGGACGAAATCTTTCGAGTACATCGCCCCAGAGGGATTATTCGGGCTATTCAGGATGATTGCCTTGGTATACGAGCTGACCACGTCGGTGATTTCTTTCACCGTCGGACAAAAACTGCCGTCTTCCGCCGTAACCGGAACTGGGACGCCTCCAGCCAGTTTCACCATCTCCGGATAACTCACCCAATACGGCGCGGGAAAAATCACTTCCTCCTTAGGATCGAGAATCGCATGCAGCAGGACCATCAACGCCTGCTTCGCGCCCCCGGAAGCGATTACGTTGTGCGCCGACACAATCTTCTTGTAGTGCTCTTCGGTATAACGAATGATTGCCTTTTTCAGAGCAGGAATGCCGTCAGGTGCCGTATAACGGATCTCTCCCGTATTCAGCAACGATGTGCAATTGATAACCGCATCCATGGGCGCTTTGCTTTTTGGCTCTCCGCCTCCCAAATGAATGATCGGCTCCCCTTTTTCACGGAGCACTGACGCGGTTTCATTCAGCTTGAGAGTCGCGGACTCTTTGATGCACCTTGCAAGCTGGCTAAGGCTCATAGCGTTGCTTTCCTCCTGTCCTGTGAATTTCACACTGCCACTCGAAACTGATTAAAGAGCGTTCGGTTTCCGATCTCCTGCAAGTTGTTGTTGCGAATAAATTAATTCAGCTTATCGGACGGGGTATTCCGTGCAGTGATGGAAATCACGCTTGATTGGATGGGAATCCCAGGATGAGGCTGGAGTGATGGTGCCGGCAGCCATCTGGCACGCGTGAAAGCGTGACTGGCTGAGCCCTTCTTTTCCCTTGGAGTCTGGCAACTCGACGGCAGATCACGCGACCAAGGCCATTCTCTGCAATGTCAGCAAGCTCCGTCCCCACCTCAGTTATCTCAGACATCGTCTTGCTGTTGCGCAGGTATTCAGAACAAGGTTTATTGGCACACATTTCGACACACGTATTCCAGCTTGGTTAGATCCTTGGGTAGGGATACCTTGTTCAGGAGCTAGCGTGGGACGCGTCGCACGACCATGAACATCTGCCGCAGGCGCGCGATCGCATGCGCGCAACCCTCTGATTTTATGGCGTCCCCAAAGAGGCCAATTTGAACCTAATGACGTTTTCTGGTCCTTTTGGCATCAAAAGGCTCGCCAAACTCAGGAGAGTGCTTTACGTCGCGCCCTAAAAGGTATAATCCCCGACGTGAGGGAACGCTACCCACCTTGCGGCTAGGGCGCGAAAGGCTTGACCAAGTACTACCCCGCGGGCATTTGCGGATCAGTCCACTGGCAATATGATGATCAAAGCCATATTCCCGACTTTTCTGCATCAAGACCCGCGCTACTTTAATAAAGGGAACGGAGGTTTTCTCAAGCGGACGGCTTACGCCGTTGGCCGAGAAGTTATCACTCGCAACGATGATAGCCGCAACCATTTCAACACATCGGAAGTCTTGGGAAATGCGGTTGCGGCGGGCGTTTTAAGTCTTTATGATCCGGCTGCCGATCGAGGGCTTCGTAAGACTGCCAGCAAATGGAGTCAACAGATCAGTCTCGATACCGTTTTCAACATCATGAAGGAGTTCTGGCCTGACGTACGGCACAAGTTTATTCGGTCGTTTAAAATCAAATACTGTGCCTTTATCTCGATCCACTCGAAACGAACATGGCTGGGGATGATGAAGGCACTCACATCTGTACCCTGTCATTTCTCGTGAACTCGCAACAGGTGCTCAGCAGGGTGGTCCTAAGCGGAGGATTTCCGTTCGACAAGACTACCACCTAGGACGGGCCGAGAGAGTCAGCACGGTATAGTGTTCGATCCGGCCCAAGGTGAACGCGGCGACAGTTCCGTGAAAAGAGAGGCCAGTAAGCTGAGGCTGTTTCGCGTCCGGTGAAAGGACTTCCACGTCCCAGCCGCTCAAGTCCTTGACGAGACCGCTCAGGTCCAGCCTCAACTTCACGTTCTCTGCAGGGTGCTGATGATCGTAGTTGAGCAAGTGGAGAATGAACGTGCGGCCGTCGATTTTCCGAGTCAACTGACCAAGGACGTAACCGCGCGGCTGCAGGCTAAGACGAGGGCCACCAGAGGCGGCCTCGGCACGCTCCGCTATCCTTCGCTCCGTCTTTTCTGCTCTGATAATGACACCTCCGCCGCCCGCAAATGTGTCCAATTGGGCCTGTTGCTCGGAGGAGAGCCTGGGCAGGTCAGATGGCATGACCAATACCTTGAAGCGATCCAGCGGAATTCCCCTGTCAAGGTGCGTAAGCACTTTGGTCTCAAAAAAGACGCTCTGCTTTAGGAATTCGTTTGCCAGCGGGTTATGCGGCTCCGCTGACATCACGGCGATTCGCGCCGCTGGCTCCGTTTCGTGATACAGCTCTCGATGTTCGACTAAGAAATGGTTGTATTGAGCTATCGCTGTCCAGGCCTCCCGGGCTGCCGACTCGCCTTTGATCAGCCCGAACAGAAATCGGCCCTCAATATTGCGCGATGTGGCCGCGCCGAACGCGTAGGCCTCGGAGATTGAAAGCCTCTGCTCGGCCGGACTGGGGATGCAGAGCTCGCGGGGGCCGCAGTGGTAAAGGTCGTTCTCATACTTGAGGGGCTGCCAAAGCTGCTTCTCGCCGTTTAGGAACTTGATATTGCGGGCGTTGTCCACCTGCCATTTGCCGTGCCAGACCCCTGGAGTGTCCTTTCCATCCTCCTCCCAAATCACCTCGTTGATGTCGTTCATTGCAAACCGGTCCGGCGCAATGTGGACATTCGCGTAAACCATGACCTTGGGCCGGCCGATCTCTCGCGCCTTCCGCTCTGCCATGCGCTGCGTGTCATCAAGTAACTGGGCCAAACCGTCGTTGTAACCAATCATGTTGTCCCACACGATCGCGTCCACTCCGGCGTCTACCGCCAACTCCGCCTTCTTCAGGAGATATGCGCGCCAGCCGGGCTTGCGTAAGTCGGCCAGTCGGCGATCCCAAGAGATGTGCAAATCGGTTGCGCCAGGGCCGGCGTAGAAGAGGGGTAAGCCGTGCATCCACAGGCCGTACTTCTTCGTTTCCGG
>DATJOA010000026.1:0-5574 GCA_035507635.1 Candidatus Acidiferrales bacterium | reverse complement strand
ACGCTGACAATCGCAGGATCCAGATCGCCCGAACGTGTCCCCATCACCAGGCCTTCGAGCGGTGTCATGCCCATTGACGTGTCGACGGGCGAGCCATTTTTGATCGCCGCCGCCGAACAGCCATTCCCCAAGTGCAGCGTGATGATGTTCGTCTGTTCGCGGGTAAGTCCTCGCAGCGCGCGATAGCGAAACGCGACATATCGGTGCGATGTCCCATGAAATCCGTAGCGGCGAATCTTGTGCCGTCGATACAGGTGGTAAGGAATTGCGTATAGATACGCCTGCTCGGGGATCGAGTGATGAAATGACGTGTCGAACACCGCAACCTGCGGAACATCTTTCCCGAACAGATCGCGCGCGGCCAAGATTCCCTTCACGTTGTTCGGATTATGCAGCGGCGCCAAATCAATGCAGTCCTCAATTCCCTTAATCACTCGATCGTCAATCAGCGCGGACTCTGTAAAAGTTTCGCCCCCGTGCACTACGCGGTGACCCACCGCGTGCACATCAGCCGTACTCTTGATCTCTGTAATCCCCGATTTATCGGATGCGATGTATCGAATTAGATAATCGAGCGTGGATCCGATATCCCGCAACGGCGCGGTCATGGCATGGCCAGGATCATCGCGGTATTGAATGTGGATGATCGCCTCTCCGCCAATTCCTTCCACTTCGCCGCGGCAGATACGGTCGTCTTTGTATTCTTTGATCCGCTCCAGATCAGTGGCAATGATTTGAAACTTCAGGCTCGAACTTCCGGAATTCAGCACGAGAACGTTCATTGGAGGCCTTCCACGAGCATATACTCAAGATAAGCGCAGGAAGGAGGGCGAAGCAATGCTGAGGAAGGTTGCCTATCTCAGGCAAAGCGCTATGCTGGAATCAGCCCCTGATAAATCGCCATCCCAACCACCGCATCGACACCGATAGCGTGAAGCTGGTCAATCTCTTCTTGTGCCCGGATTCCACCCGCCGCAATCAACTGCCGAGAAGTTGCCTGGCGCAGTGGGAGAATGACGTCTTGGGGAAATCCCTGCATGAGCCCTTCGGTATCGACGTGCGTGTAAAGAAATCCGCCGCACCAGGGATCCAGCTTTTGAATCATCTCTAACGGACGGACTTCCGTGATTTTTTTCCATCCGTGAATCGCAACCCGGCCTCCGATCGCATCCAGCGCAAACACCAGCCGGTCCGGATCGACTGCCTCTGCCATCGTTCTGGCAAAATCCTCGTTGAGTTTGCCATCAGGCAACAACGCGGACCCCACGATGACGCGTCGAGCGCCGGCTTCGAGCATCTCTTCCGCGGCTTGCAGCGATCGCACCCCCCCACCAACCTGACAATGCAACCGAGGAGCAATCTGCGCGATCACTGCCCTATTATTCCCCGTCCCCATTGCGGCATCCAGATCGATCAATTGCACCATGGGATATTTTAAGAAGCGGTGCACCCATTCTTCGAAGTCATCGAATTCCAGCGCCTTCTTCTTGCCCTGGACGAGCTGTACGACTTTGCCGCCCATCAGATCGATTGAAGGAATCAGCACGGCCACCTCACAGGAATGCCTTGCGACCTCAGTTCGCTCTTCAGTTCCGATAGCTTGCTGAACCCATAGTGAAAAATCGAGGCCGCCAAAGCCGCGTCTGCCCGGCCTTCCCGAAACACGTCAACAAAATGCGAGGCTCCGCCTGCACCGCCCGAAGCAATCACTGGAATCCGAACGGCCTCGGCCACGGCGCGCGTCAATTCGCAATCAAAGCCCACGCCAGTGCCATCGCGATCCATTGAGGTCAACAGAATTTCTCCTGCGCCGTGTGACTCGGCTTCCCGGGCCCATTCCACCGCGTCGCGTCCCGACGAGATTCTCCCGCCGTGGATAAACGCCTCCCAGCCTGATCGGTCGCTCCGGCGTTTTGCATCGAGGGCTAGGACTACAGCTTGCGATCCGAATCGCTCTGCAATCCTTGTGATCAAACTCGGGTCAGCCAGCGCCGCCGAGTTCACGCTGATCTTATCCGCACCCGCAGCAAAAACCGCTGCCGCATCTTCGAGTGTGCGGATTCCTCCACCCACCGTAAACGGGATGAACAACTGCCTCGACGTTTGCCGGACCGTGTCGAGCAGAGTCGCCCGCCCTTCATGAGTTGCGGAAATATCGAGCAGCACGATTTCATCCGCCCCCGACGCGCTATGTGCTCCTGCCAATTCCGCAGGGTCCCCGGCATCGCGCAGATCGACGAACTGCACGCCCTTTACCACTCGGCCGTCCTTCACATCGAGGCACGCGATGATTCGCTTCGTCAGCATTCTAGAGATCGCAAAAGTTGCTCAGCAATTTGAGTCCGGGTGCTTCTGATTTTTCAGGATGAAACTGAACCCCAAACACGTGATCGCGTTCGACCGCCGCAGAAAACTTCCCTCCGTACTCGCAGCAGGCAACAGTCTCGCCGCAAACCGGCGCGCGAAACGAATGCGTGAAGTAAAAGTATGCGGACGGCTTCACTCCGCGGAACAGCCGCGACGATTCCTTCACCTCGACAGAATTCCATCCCACGTGTGGAGACTTGACGCTCGCCGGGAAGCGCTCGCATTCGCCATCCAGAACTCCTAATCCCTTTGTGCCGGGCGCTTCCTCACTCCCCACGAACATCCATTGCATTCCGACGCAAATGCCCAGAAACGGCACTCCGCGTCGAATCGCGTTTGAGATCTCACCCCTTAGACCCGATCGAGCCAGCGAATTGGTCGAGGCAAAATTCCCCACTCCCGGCAGCACGATTTTCTCAGCGCTCCTGATCTGCTCGACATCGGAGGTGATCCCACATTCCTGCCCGAGAAAGTCGAAGGCCTTCTTCACCGAAACCAGATTGCCCGCGCCATAATCGACGATCGCGATCATCACAGCACTCCCTTGGTGCTAGGTAGCAGGCGTACCATCTGCGGGTCGCGCCAACATGCCGCCCGCAGCGCGCGTGCGAATGCTTTGAAAAGAGCCTCGATCTTGTGATGACTCGACCGCCCATACAGCACGCGCGCATGAACGTTGGCTCGCGCTCCCCGCGCGAAGCCCTCGAAGAAGTCCTCTACGAGTTCCGACTGCAAATCTCCCACGAGGCGGGTTTTCACTTTGGTGTCCACCACCGCTGCCGTCCGTCCGCAGAAATCGACCGCTGCCATGCCCATCGTTTCGTCCATCGGCATCAGAAAATATCCGGCACGCAAAATGCCCCGCTTGCTTCCCAATGCCTTGTCAAATGCCTGTCCCAGTACGATTCCGACATCTTCGACCGTGTGATGCTGATCGACGTCGAGGTCGCCGTGAGCATTCAGCTTCAGATCAAATCCGCCGTGATGCGCGAAGAGTTCCAGCATATGATCAAAGAATCGAATCCCCGTCGATACCTGATATCGCCCACGTCCCTCGATCGTCAGCGAAATCTGAATCTGCGTTTCCTTGCTCACGCGCTTGATATTTCCCTTTCTCATACCCGTGACGCCCCACGCGCCGTCCCGAGTTCATCGAAGGTTTCCTGCAAGGCGCTCAACAAGCGATCTGCATGTTCCCTCGGACCCAGCGTGATTCGCACACATCCTTTACATCCCGGATCCGACGACCGATCCCTCACCAGAATTCCGCGTTGCCGCATCAACTCCACAAGCCGTGAGGCCTCAGCCGATGACGGCCCAGCGCGCATCAAGACAAAGTTCGCCCGGCTCGGCCAAAACTCAATGCCACTGGCTTCCAGACTGCGCTCAAGCCGAACGCGCGCCTCCAGAATCTCCTCGACATAACGCTCAATGTAGCTCTGATCCCCGATAGCATCCGGCAGACACGCGAGGGCCACAGCATTCACGTTGTAAGGAGATGCAACGCGCGTCACCGCACTCATCTGCTCCGCCGAGCCAGCCAGCATTCCGATCCGCAAGCCAGCCAGGCCGTAGGCTTTGGAAAATGTTCGCGCGACAAAAATGTTGGGGGCTTTTTCCCACGCTCGCAGCATGGTCTCTCCGTAAAACTCAAAATATGCTTCGTCGATCAGCACCGCGGCTTCCGGCGCCGAGAGCGCAATCGCGAGTAAGTCGTCTTTCGACGCTACCGTTCCGGTCGGATTATTTGGATTCGCAATCGCAATCAGCCGTGTGCGTTTCGTGATGCTTCGGATGACGGAGTCGGCGCAAAACTGAAACCCCTCCCCAAGTGGGACGCTGATAAGCTTAGCCTCCGCGGCCATCGCATAAATCCGATACATCGAATACGTAGGCACAACGATCAATGCTTCATCCGCCGGTTCAAGATAAGTCTCGCAAAGCAGATGAATCGCTTCATCGACGCCGTTGGTCAGCAGAAGTTCTGACGGTTCGATACTTAGAAAATCAGCCACCGTCACTTCCACCGGCTCGCGCTCGGGATATTTTGCAAGCTGTTCAGCATCGAGGTTCCTGAGTTTGGAGAGAACTCGCGGCGAGCACCCGACCGTGTTCTCGTTGAAATCGAGGCGCAGCCCTATTCTTCCGGCAAGTGGCGGATGATACAGGGCCAGCGTCCGTACCGCTTCTCTTGGACTGAGCACTCTCTGGTTAAGCACTCTGGCACCTCACGCGAATCGAGTTTGCATGTGCAACCAGTCCTTCTGCTTCGGCAAGACATTCGATAGCGGGAGCGATCCTTCGGAAGCCCGCCGCCGACAACTGCTGCACAGTAATCACTTTCACAAAATCCAGCACGCTCAAACCTCCACGAAAACGCGCCTGCCCGGCAGTCGGCAAGACGTGATTCGGCCCCGACGCATAGTCGCCCGCTGCCTGCGCGGAATAGTCTCCGACGAAAACCGATCCGGCATTTTCGACGAATGACAAATCCTCTTTCGCAATCGTGATATGTTCCGGCGCGATTCGGTTCGCCCATTCCCGAGCCTGCTCGCGCGATGAAGCGACCAGGATCCCTCCATTCTTCTCGAGCGACTGCTGCGCGGTTGGATTCTCTTCGGCCAAACGCGCGGCACTCGCCGCCACGGCACGCGCCAATTTCCGCGAGGTTGTAACGAATATCGAAATCGTCTCGACATCATGTTCAGCCTGCGCCACCAGGTCGGCGGCAATGAATTCCGGATTTCCCGAGTCACACAGAACCACCGCTTCGGTCGGGCCCGCAAGGAAATCGATCGCACAATCGAATGAAACCAGCTTCTTCGCCGCCGTCACATAGGCACTTCCGGGTCCAACAATTTTGTCGACCTGCGGGATGCTTTTCGTTCCGTATGCTAGAGCCGCTACGGCCTGCGCTCCGCCGACACGATAGAACTCCTGCACTCCGAGCATCGCAGCAGCCCCAAGCACTTCCTTCGACGGCTTCGGCGAAGCAACACGAATGTTTTTCACTCCCGCGACTTGCGCAGGAATCACCGTCATCAGCACAGTCGATACCAGCGGATACCGTCCGCCCGGCACGTAGCAACCAATCGATTCCAGGGGCCGGATGATTTGCCCCAGCGAAATCCCCCCACGCGAGCGAGTCCACGACCGAGGCTTCTGGCGTTCGCAAAAGCGCCGAATATTCGTTGCGGATTGTTCGAG
>DATJOA010000025.1:0-8834 GCA_035507635.1 Candidatus Acidiferrales bacterium | reverse complement strand
CGCGGGACAAAATCTTCCGTTCCCTTCAGCCGCTTGATGTGCGTGATTACCTGGTGGGCTTTAATGCCGAATCGGAAGTCGGCTGGAGTATCTTGCATCCAGTTGTGGATGGTGGTTTCTTTCACCAGCTGGCGGAAGGTGAAATTCACCTCCACCGTGTTGAGCTGGGTGGAGTAGTGCGAGAGGAATTTCTTCTGCGCGAGTTTCTCGGGATAGAACGCGGGCTTCCAGCTGGGATAGGCCCATCCTGAAGTTCCGGCAAAGAGTTGCGCCATGATCGGAAATCGCCCGCTGCCGCGATGGCAATATCGATGGCGATTATACCTTGCTGCGCTTTTTGCCTGGCTTGGCCTTCTTTGCGGATTTTGCCGGACGCGTTTTCCGGCCATGATGATCGCCATCATCGGCCTGGGCTGCCAACTCGACCGGTGCGTGCCCGACTTGCACCACCTCCGCCGCTTTCAGATCCGGCAGTTTCTGCTTCAAGTGCAGCACTGGTTCGAAGAGATCGCCCATTTTTTCGAAGCGCGCGATGGTCTGTTTCGACTCGAAGACGAGCAGTCCGGCATCTTTTTTCTTCAGCGTGCGGTGGACCTCGTCCCACGTGATCGGCGTGGAAACGGTCGGATGCTCCCGCGCGCGCAGTGAATACACAGAGATCGTAGTTTTGTGTTCATCATTCTGGCTCCAGTCAACGAACACTTTTCCGGCGCGGATCGCCTTCTTCATGTCGGAAACCACAAGGTCGCGATGCTCCTGTTCAAGCAACTGGGCCAACGCGTGAGAAAACATCTTCGTCGCGTCGAACGTAGTTGGCGTATTGAGCGGCACGTATATCTGCATTCCCTTTGACCCGGAGGTTTTCGGGAAACTCTGCAGGCCGAAATGCTCGAAGATTTCGCGCAGCCAAACGGCAACCTGACAACACTGCACGATATTCGCCGGCGGTCCGGGATCGAGGTCGAACACCATTTCGGTTGGGCATTTGATGTCTTTCGCGAGCGCGAGCGACGGATGCAGTTCGAGCGCGGCAAGATTTGCGAGCCAAACCAGAGTTGCCAGATCGTTGGCCAGAATGTAATGGACCGTGCGGCGGCCGCCCTCGCTCCATATTCCTGCGGTCTTAACCCAGTCCGGCTTGTGCATCGGAGCGTTCTTCTCAAAGAACGGCTCGCCATCCACTCCGTCGGGATATCGCTTGCGTGTGAGGGCGCGTCCTTCGAGATGCGGGAGAATGGCGGGCGCGATGCGCACGTAGTAATCGATCACATCCTGCTTGGTGAATCCAGTTGCGGGATAGAGAACCTTCTGCAGATTCGAGAGTTTGAGGTGCCGACCCTGAATCTCGACGGTGGAATCCATGAACACTCCCATTCAACGAAGAATCGAGCCCCGAGCGTAATCGATAGATGGATGCCGGAATCAGTAATCGGGGATTTCGATTTTATCCGCCATATCGCGTCCCATTGCAAGCTCGGCGACGAACGGCAGCCTCATCAGGTTCATGATCTGGTTGCGCGTGAACAGGTCGAGCTTCGATTTTGGCGCGAAGAATCCGGCGAAACGCAGCGCGCCCTTCTGCTTCATCGCGACAAACGGCGCAAACAATTCCTGATAACGGGCGAAGGCCTGACGATAATCTCCGCCGGCACGGTGAAGCTCTCCAGCAACAATGTAGGCCGATACCATCGCGAGAGCTGCCCCCTGCCCGGCCAGCAGCGAGAGGCAGAACGCGGCGTCGCCGATCAAGCTCACGCGGCCTTGAGTCCAGAGGCCGCGTGCGGGGTCCATGCGAATCTGGCTGACCCGATCGAAATACAACTCGGTGACACCATCGAGAGCTTCCATAATCTTCGGGCACTCCCAACCGCTGTCGGCGAAACGAGCCTTCAGGAGCGCCTTCTGGCCTTCGAGACCGGCAGGGATGTCAGGGGAGGCATCCGCGAAGGTAAGCAGAAACATGGTGCGATCGTCATGCATGGCAAAGCGGCTGACCTGCTGTCCGATTTCGGTGTGCATCACGTAGACCAGTTCGTCTCGCGGGCGGTATCCGTCCACGCCAAATGCCGCGGCTTTATACCCGAGATAGTTTTCGAATCGCTGCTCGGGGCCAAAGACGATCTCACGGACTCGCGAATGAAGCCCGTCGGCGCCGATAACGAGATCGAACTCCCGGGACGCCGATTTCTCGAATGAGACGCGCAGTCCAGTCTCGGATTGCTCGATGCCACAGACTGCATCGCCGAAGATCGTTTCGACCTTTCCTGCGATCTTCCCGTAGATGGAAGCGGCAAGATCTCCGCGGGAGAGACTGACGTAGCGGTCCTGTAGGGCACGCGCGAACGCTGTCATGGGAAAGCTCGCGATCCTTTTTCCATGCGCGTTGACGGCTCGCGCTTCCCGAGCACGATACCCGTTCTGCAGAAGTTCGGGAATCAGCCCCATGCGGTCGGCGATGTCGTAACCGGCTCCCCAGAAATCGATGATGTATCCGCCGGTGCGCAACTGTGGTGATTTCTCGACGATCGTCGGCTCGAATCCGTAGTGCGCGAGCCAATAGGCGAGGGTTGGCCCCGCGATGCCCGCTCCTGAGATTAGAATCTTCATCGCGCAAAATAGAATACCTTGTTTCCGCGCAGCGTCTGGTTCGCCGCAAAATGAAGTCAAAAGCCAGTTTGGGCGTTTGACAATCGCACGTTTCCCCACGTACTTTCAAACTTCTAGCCTCATGGTCCGTCGAAAGTGATGTCATTCCCAGTACGATCCGCCCAATTCGTCGGAGGTCCGATGAAGCACCATACGTTGAAAATTACATGTGTTCTTTTGATTCTTTCTGCGGTTGCTCTCGCCCAAGACGTTGCCTCGTTCGAGAAACGGGTCAGCGTGAAAAAGCTTCCCAACGGCCTGACGCTCATCATCTGCGAGCGTCCGGAAGCGCCGGTGTTCTCGTTCTTCACGCTGGTGGACGCAGGATCGGCACAGGATCCGATGCGCGAAACGGGACTCGCTCACATGTTCGAGCACATGGCGTTCAAGGGCACCGACAAGATCGGCACGACCGACTACACGGCCGAAAAGCCGGCGCTCGCGAAAGTTGAAACGGCTTATGCCGCTTATGTAGCGGAACGCGACAAAACGGTGGGCCAGGACAAGGCCAAGCTGGCCGAACTCGAAAAGGCGTGGAAGGACGCGATTGCGCAGGCTGACAAATACGTGATCCCGAATCAATTCGGCAAGATCGTCGAGCAGAACGGCGGCGAAGACATGAACGCCTTCACCAGCTACGACGAGACCGGTTATCACTATTCCCTGCCCGAAAATCGGCTGGAACTTTGGGCCTATCTTGAGTCGGAGCGCTTTCTGCATCCGGTGCTGCGCGAGTTCTACAAAGAGCGGAACGTGGTAATTGAAGAGCGGCGCATGCGCACGGACAGCAATCCGTTCGGACGCCTGCTCGAACAATTCACCGAGGAGGCATTTGCGGCGCATCCGTATCATCGGCCGACGATCGGATGGATGTCGGATCTAAATCACTTCTCCGCCACCGACGCGCAGAAATTCTTCGACGAGTATTACGTCCCGTCGAACATGGTGGTCGCGGTCGCGGGTGACGTAAAAGCTGCGCAGACCATGCCAATCCTCGAAAAGTATTTCGGACGCCTGCCTGCCCGTCCCAAGCCGGATGAGACGACGACGGTCGAGCCTCCGCAGGATTCGGAACGGCGCGTCGTGCTCATGGAGCAATCGCAGCCCATCTACATCGAGGGTTATCACCGGCCCGATTACCGCAGCAAAGATGACGCGGTGTTTGACGCGATCAGCGATTTGATGTCGGAAGGACGAACTTCGCGGCTGTACCGCGCGCTGGTGCGCGACAAGAAGATTGCATCCGCTTCCGAAGGCGTTACGGGGTACCCGGGGATCAAGTACCCGCACTTGTTTGCGTTTCTCGCCGTGCCGCTTCCCGGCCACAAGCCGGAAGAAATGGCGGACGCGATTCACGCCGAGATCGATCGGCTGAAGAAGGAAGACATCAGCGACGAGGAACTGAAGATGATCAAGACGCGAGCGAAAGCCAACCTGATTCGCGGCCTCGCCGATAACGAAGGGCTGGCGACTGAACTTGCGACCTATCAGACGCGCTACGGCGATTGGCGGGAATTGTTCCGGTCCGTCGACCGGATCGATCAGGTCAGTAAGGCCGACATTCGTCGCGTCGCCAACGAAGTGTTCGTGGATACAAACCGAACGGTGGGAATTATTGAAACCGGTGGGAGTGGCGGGGGATCGTCGGGTGGAGGCGGCCAGTCCGGTGGCGCGTCTGAGAGTCAGGGAGGTGGACAATGAAAAACCTTGCGCTCATTGTTCTTCTCGGCGCGGTAAGTTTCATCCCGATGCCGCGGCTTTCCGCACAGGCGACCGACTGGAAGAAGGTTCCGATTCCGCAGCTTCCGGCATTCAAGCCGCAGCAGCCGAAGCGCATTGAACTCTCAAACGGCATGGTGATTTTCCTGCAAGAGGATCACGAACTGCCGTTGATCGACGGTTTCGCGCGCATTCGCGGCGGATCCGTTAACGAACCAGCAAGCAAGGTGGGCCTTGTCGACATTTACGGAGAAGTCTGGCGCACCGGCGGCACCAAGACGCAGACCGGCGATCAGTTAGACGACTTTCTCGAAGTACGCGCCGCGAAAGTCGAGACCGGCGGAGGCCCGGATTCGACCACTATTTCGTTTTCGTGCCTGAAGGGCGATCTCGACGACGTCTTCAAGGTATTTGCCGACGTGCTGCAGAATCCTGAGTTTCGAGCCGACAAGATCGATATCGCGAAGAAAGGCGAGGAAGACTCGATTTCGCGACGCAATGACGAAGTGAGCGAAATCGCTCATCGTGAAGCGGTCAAGCTGGCTTATGGCGCGGATAATCCATATGCGCGTGTTCCGGAATACTCGACGGTTGCGCCGATCACGCGGGAAGATCTGATCGCGTGGCACAACAAGTACGTTCATCCCAACAACATCATTCTCGGCATCAGCGGAGACTTCGACTCTGTGGCCATGGAAGCCAAGCTGCGCGCGGCGTTTGACTCGTGGCCAAAGGGCGCGACCATCCCGAAGAATGAGATCGAATATTCTCCGGCCAAGCCCGGCTACTACCTGATTCCGAAAGAGGACGTGAACCAAAGCAACATTCGGATGGTCGCCCCGGGCATCACACGGGACAATCCTGACTATTACGCGATCAGCGTCTTCAACGAAGCTTTCGGCGGCGGGTTCTCGTCGCGACTGTTCAACGATATTCGCACGAAGCGCGGCTTGGCCTATGGCGTAGGAGGGGGTATTGGCAGCAACTTTGGCCACCCCGGCATACTTCAGATCTCGATTGGAACGAAAAGTCAGAGCACGGTCGAGTCGATTCGCGCGACCGACGAAGACATCGATAATCTGGCGAAGCAGCCGATCACGGCCGAGGAAATCCAGCGCGCTAAAGATGCCATTCTGAACGCATTTATCTTCCGCCTGGATTCGCCCGACAAGATTCTTGGCGAGCGCATGACGTACGAGTATTACGGATATCCTCCAGACTGGCTCGACAAGTATGAGTCCGAGATCAAGAAAGTCACTCCGGCGGACGTGAACCGCGTTGCGCAGAAATATCTGCACAAAGATCAGCTTGCGGTGCTGGTGGTCGGCAACACGAAAGACTTCGACAAGCCGCTATCAATACTGGGCGAAGTGAAGAACATCGACATCACCATCCCACAGCCTCCGGCGGAGAAGGAAGCGTCACAGCCCGCGGCGTCGAACCCCGAGGGCAAAGCTCTGGCGGAGAAGGTTGCGGCCGCCATGGGCGGGCTTCCCAAGCTGCAAGCAATCAAGACCATGCGGGTAAACGTCAATCAGACGAATGGCGGCGGCCCGGCCACGCCGATTGAGGTCAGCATGGCCTACCCTGACAAGATGCACGTAGACGTGACGACTCCTCAGGGGAAGCTGACGATTGTGGTGTCGCCGGACGAGGCGTTCATGGCGATTCCGAGCATGGGGTCGCGGAGCATGCCACCGGGGCAGAAATCCGAGATGATGGCACAACTTCATCACGATCTTGTGTATGTCGCGCAGCACGCGGACGATCCGGCATTTACCTTTGCGGCTGCGGGCACGGAGAAGATCGGGGACACCGATGCCGCGATTCTCGACATCGGCGGCGCGGTTCCGTGGGTGCGGTGGTATATCGATCCCAAGACCGGCTACATTCTCCGCGAAAAATACAAAGGCATGGGACAAATGGGAACGTTCGACGGAGAGACGGAGCTGGCGGACTGGCGCACTACCGACGGGCTTACTCTGCCGTACAAGCACGACAACAAGCAGAATGGATCGCCGACCGGCACGTCGGAGTATCAGAAGATCGAAGTGAATCCGGCGCTGGATCCGAAGCTGTTCGAGAAGCCGGCGGAGAATTCACCGGAGAAGCAGTAGCCATTGACCGCAACCGCGTCAGCTCGCTCTGCGGGACAGCCGAGGCCGCTGTCCTCACGCGAGCGGGTTTAGTGGATCATCATGATCTTCGTTCGCGAGGCGAAGCGCCTGTAATCGCGGAACGTGATCTCGTTCAGCTCGATCTTGTGGTGGCCTTTCTCGAGCCGCACACTGGAGCTGACGGGAAGCAGGTAGTCGCGTCCGGAGATTCCGACGAAGTCATAATCCACGGTCATCGATGCGGCATGAACGGCGAACGAATGCGGAATTGCGTCGGCCTCTAGCGTGACCCGCCGGACTCCGCCAGTGGATGGATCGAGATAAACCCGGCCGTGAAATCCAACCGCAGCATCTGCATTCCCCTCGGTGAGAACAATGGTCGCGTTCTTTCCGTCGACGCGATAATTGAAGACCTGCACGGTACCACTGCCATCTCCGAGAGCGGCCGCTTCTTTCCACTGAAACTCGGTTTTTGAGGACGGCTGGAAGACCAGGTTGAGCATGGCGCCGAATTCTCCAACGGAAAGCGGCCAATTTGAATTCATATCGGCGCGCTTCAGCGTGCTGCGCTTTCCGTCAATCTCCAGCGTAGTTCTGGATTCCTGGTTGTCGTGATAGCTCAACAGCTCGGCCAGCGAGTCGCGATGTTTCCACCGTCCATTGCCGGAGGCATCGACCGAACGGTTCGTGACTTCGATGCAAAGGAAATTAGGCAGCGTCTTGCCATAGTCAAGAGCGCGCTTTCTGGCGGCCGCGATCATGGCGTCAATCTGCTGGGATGCCGGTGCAGGCGCCTCGTCCGCCGGCAAAGACTTGATCACCAGCCCTTCGTGCCCAGGCGTCTCGGCATCCGGAAGTTGCATTCCGGTGCCCGCGAGTGGCTCGGCGTCATCCTTCGTCGAAGCGGGCGGAACCGCTGAAGCAACCGTAACACCCGTTGGGCCTTCAATCTCAAACGCCACGGCTTGCTCCGATGTCTTCGCGTCTTGTGTGAGTCGCTCGATGACCTGATATTGTCCCGGCGGGAGAGTCGCGGTTTGGATGGACGTCAAATATGGAATCGATACCGGACCGCTAGTTTTCCGAACAGCCAGCGGAACCTGCGCGATTGGCTCGCCGCTTTTCAACACTTCCATTTCGAGGCGCGGCGCCTCGGTCGACGTCGGCTCGGGATGGACGACGAAGAAGAAAGAAAGCTCCTTCGTTCCCTTGGGCACGGCGTCCGACAATCCCGGAATCACTTTTCCGCTGCCATAGCGCATCGGCTCGGAGGGATCGGCCTCTTCGGGCACGGGATCGATGCGGCGAACCATGCTGATATCGCTGAGCGATGGTCCATCGCCGGAGCGCGGAATCTGAAATGGAACACGCTGCGCGCCAAGCTTTCCGCTGTTCTGATCGAAGACGGCGGTTTCCAGCGTGTAATCGCCCGGCTCTTCGGTGAAGTGACGCTGCATCGTGATGAACTGCGGCTGCGCATCCTTGGCGCTCAGCGCTCCGTGGCGAGGGATGTCTTCGCCGAAGTGTTCGACCACATCTCCGGCCTTGTTCTTGATTTGCGCGGCAATCGAAATGTGAACCGCATAGAGGTTCGAGTTTGGATCGTTCTCGGATTGCAGCTGGCCAAGGGGAACTTCCACGACGAGCGAGTTCTCGTTGCCGGTTGGCAGATCGCCCAGCCGTAACACCTGCGCACGGAATGGCACGTCACTGGGCAGTTGGGCTTCGGCTAGAACCTTCAGCAACGGCGCTTCGAACGGACGAATGGTCTGGCCGGAATCCGGCGGAAGGGCGAAATATCCGGCGCGGGAACTGATCTTCAAGCCGGCCCGGATCGGCGTCACGGCGATCGGGCGGAACTGGCCGTCATAGTTCTCAATGGGAGGAGCGTACGACGCTTCGTAGTAGGTCGTCATATCCTCGATCATGCGCTGCAGCGGCTTCTTCATGCCCTCGCCGGATGCCACATAACTGCCCCCGGTACTTTCGGCGAGGGTAGCCAAAGGGCCCTTGCTCGCGTTCGTATCGCCGGTCTCGTAGCGCTCGAACTGATTGTTCACCATGGGCGCCAAGCCGGGAGGCGCCTGCGCCACAGTTTGCGGAAGGCCGTTTGCTCCCGTGGTGGTCGTCGCGGCGGGGCCAGACTGCGCGGCCGCAGACCGCACACCTCCCATTGCGCTCATGGCCATCAAATTCTGATCGATCTGTCCAGTAAGGGCGTTGGCATCAATCACGTAGAGGCTGACGCCCGCGCGGTTCGCGGCCCCGACAACGTCGCGCACGCGTTGTTGAGAACTCGTATCCGCGCGCAGACCTTGCGTGAAAAAGATGACAGTCTTCCGGCCCTGAATG
>DATJOA010000024.1:0-6497 GCA_035507635.1 Candidatus Acidiferrales bacterium | reverse complement strand
ATGATGCCGTCGCTCGAAAGGGCATGCGAATACTGTGAGATCTCCGCGGCTGAAGTCGAAGTTCTCGAATCCCAGGCCGCTCCGATTGTTCTCCTCAGGCCTAAGTCCGGCACCGACATTGCGTGGAACGTCGCCCACTGCTCTCCGTATCTCGGAGTGATGCTGCCGTACTCGCCGTTGCACCACATGCTGATGCGCGAATGTCCATTCCCGCTGATCGCGACCAGCGGCAACCACAGCGATGAGCCAATCGCCATCGGCAACGATGAAGCGGCCGAACGGCTGAAGAATATCGCCGACCGATTCCTGATGCACAACCGCCCCATCGTCCGCGCCTGTGATGATTCCGTTGTTCGCCTTACCCGCGGACGTGTGGGGATCCTCCGCCGCGCCCGGGGATACGCGCCGCTCGGAATCCGCGTCAGTCGCGACCTTCCGCCCGTGCTCGCTGTCGGAGGGCATCTCAAGAACACAGTAGCCATCGCCGTTGGACGCGATGTTTTTCTCAGCCAGCATATCGGCGATCTGGAGACGCTGGAAGCGCGGCGGGCCTTGGAGCGCGCCATCGACGATCTGTGCCGCCTCTACAGTTTCAAGCCGGAGGCGGTGGTCTGCGATCTGCATCCGGACTACGCCTCGACACACTGGGCGGAACGATCCGGTCTGCCGATCATTCGCGTGCAGCATCATCAGGCGCATGTCGCCAGCTGTGCGGCTGAAAACAATCTCGATGAACCTTACCTCGGCGTCTCCTGGGATGGCACCGGATACGGCCTAGATGGCGCGATCTGGGGCGGCGAGTTTTTCCGCGTTGAGAACAACAAATTCGAGCGCACGGCGCATCTCCGTTCTTTCCGTCTACCCGGCGGAGACGTCGCTGTCCGCGAAGGCTGGCGCTCGGCTGCGAGCTTGCTATTCGAGGCCTTCGGGCCGAACGCGCCGGACTCCTCGCATAGCAACGCCGCATCGGGGAAACCCCTATTGGAGTATTCGAAAGTTCGCCATATGCTCGAGCGCGGCATCAACGTTGTTCCGACTACGAGCGTGGGACGCCTCTTTGACGCCGTGGCCTCGATCGCTGGCATCGCGCAGCAGAACCGTTTCGAAGGCCAGGCCGCGATACTGCTGGAAAACGAAATCGGCTCTTGGCACACCGAAGAGGCGTATTCTTTGAGAGACGGGGACTGGGGATCTTTGATCGCTTCCGTCATGGAAGACAAGCAAGCCGGGATCGCTGCTCCGCGGATTGCCGCGCGGTTCCACAACGCGCTTGTCGAATGGATTTTGCAGGTGGCTGAGCAATCGGGACTGAAGCAGATCGTTCTGAGCGGCGGAGTTTTTCAGAATCGCTATTTGACGGAGCGAGCCGCAGCGGTCCTTGAGTCCCGCGGATTCACGGTGCACACGCACCGCCAGGTGCCGCCGAACGATGGCGGCATCGCGCTGGGCCAAGCCGCGATGGCTCGAAACTTAGAGACTTTGAAACTTTGAAACTGTTTTTGCTGAGGTTCTCTCATGTGTCTTGCAGTTCCGGGCAAGGTGGTAGAAATCATGGACGCGGACGACATTGCCTTTCGCCGCGCCAAGGTCGACTTCGGTGGCATCCGTAAAGAGATCAATCTCGCCTACACTCCTGAAGCCGAAGTCGGCAAATATGTTCTGGTTCACGTTGGATTCGCCATCAGCGTGATCGACGAAGACGAAGCCCAACGCGTCTTCGAATACCTCAAACAGATGGGCGGACTGGAAGAGGAACTCGGTGAAGTTCGTCAGTGAATACCGCGACCAGAAGGCTGCCGAGCAACTCGCGACGGCAATCCGGCAAAGAATCACCCGTCCGTGGACCATCATGGAAATCTGCGGCGGCCAGACCCATACCATCGTCAAGAGCGGTCTCGAAGATCTGTTGCCGAAACAAATCACACTCGTCCATGGCCCCGGCTGCCCGGTCTGCGTCACCCCGATCGAGTTGATCGACAAAGCAGTCGCCATCGCCAAGCGCCCGGACGCGATCTTCTGTTCCTTCGGAGACATGCTGCGCGTGCCCGGATCGACCAAGAGCCTTTTCGACGTGAAAGCTGAAGGCGCCGATGTGCGCATCGTTTACTCTCCGCTCGATGCGCTCAAGCTCGCAAAGCAGAATCCTGAGAAGCAGGTCGTCTTCTTTGCCGTGGGGTTTGAAACGACTGCGCCCGCGAATGCAATGGCGGCCTGGCAGGCCGATCACGAGGGCATTGAGAATTTCTCTTTGCTCGTCTCGCACGTGCTGGTTCCTCCCGCGATGGAAGCCCTGCTTTCGTCCTCCAACTGCGTGGTCCAGGGATTCCTCGCCGCCGGCCACGTCTGCACGATCATGGGATTCGAAGAGTATTTCCCGATTGCCACCAAATATAAAGTCCCGATCGTAGTCACTGGATTCGAGCCGCTCGACCTGCTTGAAGGCATTCACATGACGGTCGGCCAGCTGGAGGAAGGACGGCACGACGTCGAGAATCAGTACGCGCGAGCCGTTCGGCGGGAAGGGAATCGCCCGGCGCAGGAACGCATTGCGGAAGTATTTGAGATAACTCCGCGGCAATGGCGCGGCCTCGGAGAAATCCCGGCCAGCGGATTCCAGCTTCGCGGACGTTTCCAGAAACACGATGCCAATCTCCGTTTCCCCTTCGAGGGTGAGCCGGCCCATGAATCACCCGAATGCATCAGCGGACTGATTTTGCAGGGAATCAAAAAGCCGCACGAGTGCCCGGCATTTGCCGTGAAGTGCACGCCCGAGAATCCGCTGGGCGCACCCATGGTATCGTCGGAAGGCGCGTGCGCAGCCTACTATCACTATGGCAGACGTCAAAACGTTCAACCTGAGCTGTCCGGTCCCGCGCGTCGCTGACGACCGTATCGTGCTTGCGCACGGCGGCGGTGGACGCCTGACCCATCAACTCATCGAAAAGATTTTCATGCCCGCGTTCTCGAACGCCATGCTGGAGCAGCGGCATGACGGCGCAGTCTTGCCGGTCAACGGATCCCGCCTGGCCTTTACGACCGATTCGTTCGTCGTCCGTCCGCTGGTGTTTCCTGGAGGCAACATTGGCGATCTAGCCGTGAACGGCACTGTCAACGATCTTGCCATGTGCGGCGCGCGCCCGCTCTATCTCAGTGCGGGATTCATTCTCGAAGAAGGCCTGGAGATGGAAACGTTGCGAACGATTGTTAAGTCGATGCAAGAGGCTGCAGCGAACGCGAACGTCAAGCTGGTGACTGGTGACACGAAAGTGGTCGATAAAGGCAAGGGCGACGGAGTCTTCGTGAACACGTCGGGAATCGGGTTGATTGAGTCGAACGTGAAGATGCCAATCAGTCCGGCTTCCGTCCAACCCGGAGACGTAGTGATCGTCAGCGGTGACCTCGGCCGGCACGGCATCGCGATTCTGTCTGTCCGTGAAGGGCTGGAATTCGAATCTCCGATCCTGAGCGATTGCGCCAACGTCTGGCCGTCGGTGGAAGCTCTGCTGAATGCCGGAATCGAAATTCACTGCCTGCGCGATCTCACGCGCGGAGGCCTCGCGACCACGCTGAACGAAATCGCCTCCGACCGCAACGTCTGCATCAAGCTCGACGAAGCCTTGATGCCGGTGAACGAAGTCGTCCAGGGCGCCTGCGAGATTCTCGGCCTCGATCCTCTCTATGTGGCGAACGAAGGCCGCTTCGCCGTGTTTGTCCAAGCCGCGCAAGCCGATGCCGCACTCGAAGTCATGAAGAAAGTGCCAGTCTCTGAAGGAGCCGTCCGCGTCGGCAAAGTCGAGGAGAACCCCGGCCGCATGGTGGTCCTGCAGAGCAGTATCGGCGGCAACCGCGTCGTAGACATGCTGAGTGGCGAGCAACTACCGAGAATCTGCTAGTTCCCTGAAACAATTGTCATCCTGAGCGCAGCAGGGGTTCACGAAGTGAACCCCGCGAAGTCGAAGGATCCCCGTGTCTGCGTGGGGCAGCGCCGGCGCTGACCGGTATTCGCGCAATACTGCCGGAGCAAATTTAGAGAACTCCCCGCAATATTCGCGAGAACCCGACGCAGATAAGAGATCCTTCGCTACGCACAGGATGACAAGTCTCTTTGGGACGGGAGCGAATCACCCCTCCCACGGATTGACCAGCCTCACCCCGCATCCTTCAAAAACATACGGATTGCGCGTGGCCAGCGTTGCTCCATGAACGTGCGCGATCGCGGCGATCTGCGCATCGAAATCGGAGATCGGTTTCGCCTGTCGCCGGCGGGACGATGCGATCTGCGCAAAGACGCGCGCGGATCTGTCCTCGAACGTCAAGATACGATCGCCGAAGATAGTTCCAAACATTTTTTCCGCGCCAGCTCGCAAAGCGTCGCGGCGTCTCGTGGTCTGGACGACTTCAATGCCATAGAGAATCTCTGCAATCGTGATCGAGGTGACATGCAGATCTTCAGCAGCCTGACCGCCGAACCACCGCAGCACGCGCGCATCCGGCGCCGGTCGCATCAGCTCAGAAATCACGTTGGTGTCGAGAATGATCATGGGATTTCATTTTCACCACGGAGTCACGGAGACACGGAGAAAACGAAATCCGATTTCTAGATGAAGCCTGGGACGCGAAGCCTCTATTCAACAATCAAAAACCAAAATTCAACAATTCTCTCCGTGTCCCCGTGTCTCCGCGGTGAATAAGGAGCCTCTCACTCCCGCTCGCTCATCCACTCGGGATCGCGAATCGGTCCGCGGGGAAGCCGCTCCAGTTCCACTCCTCCGAGCGGCCCAAAGATCTCGCGGACGCGCTCGGCAACGTTCGCTTTCTTTTTCGGAGCCTGCGCCAGCGCGTTCTTCAGAATCTCCCGCGCTTCCTGTTCCATCGACCGCCCGTTCGTCGCCGCGCGGATTTTAAGTCTGCGCTTTGTGCTCTCTTCCAGGTTTCGGATCGTGATGCTCGCCATAAATGGTATGATAGCACTGATAGCAATGCTATCAATGATAGCAGCGTAGAACGTCCCAAAATCGCCCCCAAAATGGGCCGGGTACCACCCCAATCACTTAGCATAGCAGCCCTGCGATCCTTATATATGACTGATTCTAAGCTCCTTATGCATCGAGTGACCCTAATCACCCCTGCCCGTGAGAATTGTCACTGCTGCTTTCTGCTGGAAGCCGAGAATTATCAGCGGCATTATGTTTCTAGGTTGTACCTACGGAGGTAGGAGCCATGTCTGTGATGACACCCCCGGGAATCAAGGTTCCAGGGGACTACATTGAATCTGTGATGATCAGTGTGAAAGCGAAGAACCCCGCCGAGCCCGAATTCCACCAGGCCGTGCAGGAAGTATTCGACTCTCTCCGTCTGGTCCTCGCTAAACACCCCGAGTACCAGTCCGCGCGTCTGCTCGAGCGCATTGTCGAGCCCGAGCGCGTCCTCATGTTCCGCGTGCCGTGGTTCGACGACCAGGGCAACATTCAAGTCAACCGTGGATTCCGCATCGAGATGAATAGCGCGATCGGCCCCTACAAGGGCGGCTTGCGCTTCCATCCCAGCGTGAACCTCGGCATCCTGAAATTCCTAGCCTTCGAACAAGTGTTCAAGAACTCGCTCACTACGCTACCCATGGGCGGCGGCAAAGGCGGGTCGGACTTCGATCCCAAGGGCAAGAGCGATAACGAAGTGATGCGCTTCTGCCAGAGCTTCATGACCGAGTTGCAGCGCCACATTGGACCGGATACCGACGTTCCGGCCGGCGACATCGGGGTCGGCGGACGCGAAATCGGCTTCCTGTTCGGCCAGTACAAGCGGCTGCGCAACGAATTCACCGGCGTCCTGACGGGCAAAGGCCTGGGCTGGGGCGGATCGCTGATTCGTCCGGAAGCGACCGGATACGGCTGCGTCTATTTCGCGCAGGAAATGCTGAAGACCCGCAAAGAGACGCTCGAAGGTAAGCTCTGCCTGGTTTCAGGCAGCGGCAACGTCTCGCAATACACGATCGAGAAGCTGCTCGATCTGCACGCGAGACCGGTCACGGCCTCCGACTCCAACGGCGTGATTTACGATCCGGATGGAATCGACCGCGAGAAGCTGGCCTTCATCATCGAGCTGAAGAACGTGAAGCGTGGACGCATCCGCGAATACGCCGACAAGTTCAAGAAAGCGATCTTCATGCCCACCGACATCAAGCTCGAGCACAATCCGCTGTGGAACATCAAGGCCGATTGCGCGTTCCCGAGCGCGACGCAGAATGAAATCACTGCGAAGGATGCGGCGAACCTGCTCAAGAACGGCGTCAAGCTGGTGGCCGAGGGCGCGAACATGCCGTCCACGCTCGAAGCTACCAAGATGTTCCTGGATGCCAAGGTGCTGTACGGACCGGCCAAGGCCGCCAATGCCGGCGGCGTGGCCACGAGCGGCCTCGAAATGGCCCAGAACAGCGCACGGCTGAGCTGGACCCGCGAAGAGGTCGACGACCGTCTGCACAAGATCATGATTGCCATCCA
>DATJOA010000023.1:0-20756 GCA_035507635.1 Candidatus Acidiferrales bacterium | reverse complement strand
CGCCCGGTCATCAAGCCTGCCAATAGTTTCAGACAAACGCCTCCGGTACCCTTCTCTCAGCAGAAGAATGCGGATCGGGGTGGACCCTGTTCGGTTGGCGACAATTCATGAGTATCGCTCTGATCGGCCTCTTTCCTGTCTGCGTGTCGGCCCAGGAATCCTCCGGCGCCATCCTACGAACCAACGGACTGGATACTTACGTCAACGGAAAATCCATTCCCGCCTCCATCGCAATCTTCCCCGACGATGTTATTGAGACGCAAAAGAAGGCGGCAGCCCGCATCGAAATCACCGGCTCCACGGCCGAAATCTCTCCAGACTCCATGGTCCAGTTCGAGGGCGATGTTCTCGTCCTCGACCATGGCCAGGTCTCCGTCAACACCAGCCGCGGACTGCGTGTTCGCGTCGGATGCCTCACCGTTGTTCCCGTGAACACGACGGCATGGACTCACTACGAAGTCTCCGACACGAGCGGCACGATGAACGTCTCGGCGCTGCAGAGCGATGTCTACATCAACGAGCGCAAGAAGAACTTTGAGGATGCGCGGAAGACCGACGAGTCCGGCCGCTCGATCGTCCGGCAAGGCGAAAGCAAAAAGCGAGATGACAAGTGCGGCGCCGGTTACATTCCGCCGTCGCAACCCGTGCAAGGCATCGGGCCAATCCTGAATTCGCCGTGGGCCAAGTGGTCCGCGGTCGCTATTGTCGGAGGCATCACCTGCTGGGCCGTCTGCCGGGGAGACGACCCGGTCAGCAGTTCAGCGCCCTGATCTTCCAGCAGTTCACCCGACCCTTACACCCTCCCGTTTTTCATTGTCACTCTGAAGTTTTTTTTCCGATAGTGCTGCACTTGCGGCTGTGGAAGCTAGCCCCGAATTAGGAAACGGCCTTTTTCGAATTTAAATGTGTTTCACCTTGGGAGTCCTCATTGCAGAGCTCCGCAGTCTTCGCGGATTCGCAGGCCGTGCTCTAGGACAAAACGCAGTGCTCCCGCAATAAATGCGCTCGGCGTGAGGTTCAGTCGCTTCGCAGCATCCAACACCTTCCGCCGCTCTCGCTCGTTTCTCAGGAACACGGCGAGCGCTGACGACCGCATCTCTGGCTCGTCTTCAATCTCATCAATCCAGTCAATCTGCTCATCCTCGCTGACTTCATCGCGGTGCTCCTCAAGGGCGTGCAGGATGATCTGCGCGCCTTCGACCTTTTTCGCGCACCACTGGCACAAGAGCGGATCTTTCAGCCACGGGTGACGCCGCACGACGTCGTCACCGCTGTAGGCGTCCGACACCAGCATTCCCTTCTCCCTCGAATAAGGGTCGGTGTCATCGTGCTGCAGCGCTTCGTTTCCAATCAGCGCCAGCACGTCCATCCTGGGATTTGCGCGCCCCATGCTCAGCCGCCTGCCGCTCCGAATAGCCGCGCTCAATGAGTACCGCTCCTTGCCACCATTTCGCTCTCTGGCCTCCTGTTCCTTCCGCCATCGCTCCCTCTTTTCCCAATCCACGGTCACCCCTCCTTTAGCAGTATTGCTGCGGCGAATATAAGGCGAATACAATGGGGCGCAAAGCCCCAATGTGGGAAAGCGAAGATTTTTCGAAGACGGAGTTTGCGAATCGGGAACAGTTCAAAAACGGTACATGACACCGAAGTTGATGCTGGAATCTGTCCCCTCGTGCGATTTCTGCTCTAGCGTGAGTGGAATGTTCGTCGGGTCGGTGACGGTCGTGTAGTATCGGTAAACTTTGGTGCGCTGCCGCCAGAACCAGTGCCGGTTCTCGCGTGGCGTGGGAAAGATAAGGTCCGCTTCCACGCCGTGAGTACCGTTTTGCCAGTCGTTTCCGGCGGTGAAGTAGTTCGCGGCGATCCGCATAGAGAAGTCGCGACGGCAGATCGAACAGGAGCGAATCACCACATCATAGGCTCCTCCGAACTGCGGACGGTTCATGCCCTTCACATAATTACTGGTAGAAAGCTGGTTCCAACGGTAGCCAGCCTCGAAGTACCAGTGCGCCGGGTCCCCCAAAAAACGGAGCGCCTCCGGAAGATGCGTCGGCCGGAAGCCGATGGTGCCTTGGAGGTACCGGTCATGGCCCTTAGGGTTCGGCTGGTCATTGTCGTTGGTCTTTCGGTCGTTATCGTAGGCGCCATCCGCGTTCATTACAAAATGACGGCTCTCCACGTTGACGCCGACTTCGAGAAGCAGCGCCAGAGGGCGGTAACCAGCACCGCCCAAGGATGGGCCGATCAGCAGATAGGGCCGAGGAATGAGGCTGTCGAGTTGGCTTTCCACATTCGAATCCGGATTCCCTTGGGAGGCGGCTTTCGAGGAGAGGACAGCACTCGTGCAGCAGGTTTCGCCGGGACGAGATACCAGCCCGGGCGGCGATTGCGCTAAGGAAGATAGCGCCAGCATTAGGAAGACTGGGATCGATTTCACTGTTAGCCTCCGATGGACACATCGGAAGCTTTGGTCGGAACCTTTACCCCATCCTGAATTCGCCGTGGGCCAAGTGGTCCGCGGTCGCTATTGTCGGAGGCATCACCTGCTGGGCCGTCTGCCGGGGTGACGACCCGGTCAGCAAAGACAAACCGTAGCTTTCCTCCCCCAACCTTCGCCTCACCCCCACCTGTGATCGAAATCACGGCCTCGGTCCGCCCATCCGCCTAACCTCGCAACAGCTACGCTGCGCGCCAAGCCGGCTGCGCGGGAAGGGAGTGCCATGGCCCTGACGAACTCCACCAGCGGTCAGATGATCCGCCACTACTCGATCGAAGAGCTGAAAGACGCCGCCAACCTCATGCGCGGCTACGATCTCGTCGCCCTCCACGCGGCAGGCTCCGGACATGCCGGCGGAACGCTCTCGATCATGGACATCACCGCCGCTCTCTACCTCCACGTCGCGAACCATGATCCCGACAATCCCAACTGGCCCGACCGCGACCGCATCATCTGGTCCACTGGCCACAAGGCGCCCAGCCTTTATCTGGGACTGGCCTTCGCTGGGTTCTGTCCGCTCGACGATGTAGTTACTCTCCGCAAATTGGGCTCGCCGTATCAAGGACATCCACACTGGCTGAAGTTACCCGGAGTCGAAGTCTCCACTGGATCTCTTGGCCAAGGCCTCAGCATTGCCGTCGGCATGGGTCTAGCCGCGCGTCTGGACAACAAGCGGCACAAGATCTTCTGCATCATGGGCGACGGCGAACAGCAGGAAGGCCAGGTCTGGGAAGCCGCCATGGAGGCCGGTCACTACCAGCTCGACAACGTGATCGGCATCATCGACTGCAATCGTCTCCAGATCGACGGACTCGTAAAAGATGTCATGAAAGTTGAGCCGCTGGCCGCCAAGTACGCGAGCTTCGGATGGGACGTCCTTCGCATCAACGGCCACGATATGGACGAAGTGGTCGATGCTCTCGAGCAGTCGAAAGCGGTCAAAGGAAAGCCCGTCGTCATTCTCGCCGACACGATCAAAGGCAAAGGCGTCAGCTTCATGGAAGACCAGCCTGGATGGCATGGTAAGGCCCCCAACTACGACGAGCTGACAAAAGGCCTTCAGGAACTCGGCTTAATCGACCGTATCCCCGTACAGCATCTGCTCGACAAAGCGCGGCACTATCAGGCCGAAGTCGATCACAAGCTCAACGCGAAGATTCCGAAGTTCACGCGCGATTACTGGTGGAATGCTCGCGTCGACATGAACGTCAAAATGGAGCCGACCCGCAAAGGATTCGGCTTGTCTCTCTCCAAAAATGGCGGCGACGATCGCGTCGTCTGCCTGGGGCTCGACATCTCTGGATCGATCACCATCAGCGATTTCTATTCCGGCAAGCCTGACCGCAAGAATCGCTGGATCAGCATGGGCATCGCCGAGCAGTCTGCAACCTCAGCCGCGGCAGGACTTGCGCGTGAAGGGAAGTTGCCTGTCTTCGGCACCTACGCCACATTCGCAGCCGCCCGCAACCTCGACCAGATTCGCACCTCCATCTGCTACGGCAATTTCAACGTGACGATCGCCGGTGCTCACGGTGGCGTCTCGGTCGGCCCTGACGGCGCCACGCATCAAGCTCTCGAAGATTTGTTCGCCATGCAGGGCTTGCCGAACATGTCGGTCGTCGTGCCCTGCGATGCGGTTGAAACGCGCAAAGCGACCGACTACTTACTTTTCAAGCACGTCGGGCCGAAATATATCCGATTCGCCCGCGAGGCGACGCCGATCGTCACCGATGAAGCCACGCCTTTCGTCTTCGGCAAAGCCAACGTCATCCGTCTTCGGCATGTCGGACCGGACTTCCTCAACGCCTTCGAAACCGTCCTGGCCGACGCGTATCAGAACGAAAGGGAAGACCTCACCATCATTGCCTGCGGACCGATGGTCCCGGAAGCGATGCGTGCCGCCTACATCCTGAAGCAGGAATTCGGCTACGAGACGCGCGTCCTGAACGTGCATACGCTCAAGCCGATCGATGCAGAAGCCATTCTCCGCGCTGCCCGCGAAACCGGAATTCTCGTGACGGCCGAAGAACACCAGATCGGCGCTCTCGCGTGGCGTGTCAGCGGAATTCTCACTGAAGAACCGTCGCTCTACGGAGTTCCGGTGATTACGGGCGCCATCGGCGTGAAAGATCGCTTCGGAGATTCCGGCGCCCCCTGGGAACTGATCAAGGAATTCGAAGTAAGCGCCGAACACATCGCCCACAAAGCGATGGAATTGATGGCAATCAAAAAGAAGCGCGTCGAACGCGAAGAGCTGAGCCTGGCGGGAAGCCGTTGAAAGGTTCCAGTCCTCTGCGCCCGACTCGATGCGAAGTGCGTCATCCCAAAGCCCCGCGTTTTTACGAGCGGGGTGAGTGATCTCGCGTGCAGTGGCAGCGCTTACCGCAAACCACGCCATTACCTTCGTTACCCCGAACGTACCCCTCCCGCTACGTCCAGCCCCAACCCTGGCCCCTATAATTTGTTCACGCAACAACAATAAGTCGAGAATGCGAGTCGCGCTCGGAAGCCACGCATCCCGGCCGAAACCTGCTTCATGACGAAACCAGCACAGAACACAAACGAGCAATCCCTCTGGATTTACGGGCCATGGTTCGACCTGATCGTCGGCTGCGGCGCCTGGTCCGCGCCGTTGCTACTGATCTCTTTCTTGCTGCTCTCGTCGAGTGCCCGGCTCTGGGCAGTCGTCTTTTATGTTCTGGCAGTTTTCTTCAACTACCCGCACTACATGGCGACGATTTACCGCGCCTACCATCGCGCCGAGGACTTCGAAAAATACCGCATCTTTACCGTCCACATCACGGCCCTGGTGGTGTTGACGCTCTTCCTCTCGCATTTCTGGATGGGCCTTCTGCCGTGGATCTTCACCATCTATTTAACCTGGAGCCCCTGGCACTACAGCGGACAAAACTACGGCCTGTTCATGATGTTCGCCCGCCGTGCCGGGGCCAATCCATCGCAGGGAGTGCGCCGCGCTTTATACGGCGCGTTCATCGTTTCGTATCTGGTTCTTTTCCTGGGGATGCACACTGGACCTTCAACCGATGCATTATTCCTGTCACTCGGCATTCCTGCCGTCGTGAGCCGGGCCGAGCAGATCATCCTGCTGATCGCGTTTGTCGTCCTGTCGGTGTACGGACTCGCGCGTTTGGCGCAGCAGACGGGGTGGAGGAAGCTCGTTCCATCCGTCACTCTGTTTTCGTCCCAGTTTCTCTGGTTCGTTCTGCCTTCCGCGCTCGTCATCTTCAGGAAACTCGAGATTCCGCAAAGCCGGTACAGCACAGGAGTCCTCGCGTTGATGCACTCGGCGCAGTATCTGTGGATCACGAGCTACTACGCCCGCCGCGAATCCGCCAGTGAATCCACTGAAAGAGGACCACGCAACTGGCGCCCCATGGCGTATTTCGGTGTGCTGGTTCTTGGGGGCATCGCCTTGTTCATCCCGGGACCTTGGCTCGCCAGCCGTGCCTTCCATCACGACTTTACTGCCAGCTTCCTGATCTTCACCGCGCTGATCAACATCCACCATTTCATTCTGGATGGCGCGATCTGGAAATTGCGCGACGGCCGCATCGCATCTCTCTTGCTCAACTCGCGGGACCGGATCTCCGGTGCTGCTTCACGGGCCGGAGGACGATTCATCAGCGCGTGCCGCTGGCTGGTCGGTCCCGCCGCTGCAGCCCGGTCATTGCGCATCAGCGCCGCCGTCCTGCTGCTGGCTTGGGGAAGCGTCGATCAGGTGCGCTATTACCTCGCGTTGCACAGCGAGAACCTGTCCGACCTTCAAAGGGCAGCAAGGCTTGACTCGTTTGATGGTCCTCTCGAAACCCGGCTCGGACAAAAAGAAATGGCTGATGGCGAGCAGCATGCCGCCGAAGTCGCGTTCCGCCGCGCCATGCAGGTCAATCCTTCGGATCCGCTCCCTCGCCAGGAGCTGGTAAAGTTCCTGCTGTCCCAGAAGCGCTACGATGAGGCCCTTTCGCTGATCGAGGTCTCGCTCCGCTATGCCCCCAAAGATGCCAACCTGTTCGTCGATCATGGCCTTCTCGAATTGCAGTTTGGCAATGCCGAGCGGGCCATTCAGGACTGGAATCGCGCCCTCGATCTGAATCCGCAGGAGTCGCTGGCGGAGCTCTATCTCGGGCAGGAGTTCGACAAGGAAGGGAAGCCGCAGCCGGCGGCCGTCCACTACGAAAGATTTCTTCGCATCATGGCACAGCAACCCCCGCAGAATCGCCCGGCTCCGGACCTTATCATCGGAATCGTTCTTCGCATGGCGGATTGCCAGGCTCGTTCGTCGCAGGCGGACGTTGCGGTGAAGTCGTTCGAGCTCGCCACGAAGTTAGCGGGGCAAACCGGCACGGCCAAGCTCGAAAGTCTGGCAGAGGTAAATGAAGCCCAGTTGCAGTCCTCGAACGGGAAGCTGGACGAAGCACTTCAGCTCTATCAACATGCCCTCCAACTTGATGACAAGGTCGGAGACAATTCCGCGACTGCACTTGACTGGTTCTCGTTCGGACAGTTTCTCGATAAGGCCGGTTTCCCGCAGCGTCTAGCCTACGCTTGCATGACCAAGTCCGAATCGCTGGGTCACTCCGAGCAAAAAATCGCGCTACCCGCAACCGCGGCGGCTGCCCAAAAGCAGATTGAGCAGAGATTGGGCGAAAAGGAAGCCCGCGCCATCCGTGACAACCTCGAACCGGTGCTGTATGAGGCCTTGACGTTTCGCCGATAGAGGCATCATTCAAAACTAGTTCCGGCATCTTATGTAGCATTGACACCACCCATCTCCTGCTCAACAATTAACTTTTCCCGCAATGTCAATCTTGCTTCCTGAGGAGGAAGACTGTATGGCCGATGAAGGCGAACACGCACAAATGGAGACTCAGTCCACAGCAGGCAAGTGGATTCTGCTGATTCTGGCGATTGTGGTCGTTGCTGGCTTCGCATACGCGCAGTATCTGACCCACACGACAATTCAGAAACTGAACGGCGATCTAACCGCCAGCCAGGCGCAGGTCAAGGAACTCGAAAACCGCATGCAGACCGCCGAAGCGCAGGAGGAAACACTGGCCCAACAGGCGGGCATGACGAAAAAAGAACTGGCGCGGCGCGCTGCCGAATTACAGGCCCAGCAGAGAGCCGAAACCACCCGCCTCGAGCAGGAACAGAAGGCCCAGATCTCGCAGGTCACTGGCGACATCAACGGCGTGAAGACCGACGTGGGCGGGGTCAAAACGGACGTTGCGTCAACCAAGGCGGATCTCGAAGCCACCAAAGCCAAGCTCCAGAGCGCGGTCGGCGACTTGGGAGTGCAAAGCGGATTGATCGCCAACACGCGCTCCGATCTCGAGATCCTGAAGCACAAGGGCGACCGCAATTACTACGAGTTCACGCTGCTGCGGGGAGCCAAGCCGCAACCGGTTTCGACCGTGAGCCTGCAATTGAAGAAGGTCGACCCCAAGCACGGAAAGTTCACGCTGAACGTCACCTCGGACGACCGGACGATCGAAAAGAAAGACCGAAACATCTCCGAGCCGATTCAGTTCTATTCCGGACGCGACCACCTGTTGTTTGAACTCGTCGTCTGGACCGTCGATAAGAAAAAAGCGACCGGATATCTCAGCACTCCGAAGAACGCGCCGGTTCCGGTGACGGCCAGCAGCGGCAACTCGGGTAGCGGGAATTGAGCGGAGCGTTTTTCCCGGGCGGCCACGTGCTGGCGCAGATCGTGCTGCGTACCGGCGTGATCTACCTGCTCGTGCTGATCGGCGTTCGTCTTAGCGGCAAGCGTGAGGTCGGACAGATGACTCCCTTCGACCTCACGCTGCTCCTCCTGCTTTCTAATTCCGTCCAAAATGCGATGACCGGTCCCGACACCTCTCTGGCCGGTGGGGCGATCGCCGCGGCGACGCTCCTGATCATGAACTATTTCGTGGCCGAGCTCTCCGGGACGAACCGCCGCTTCCGGCGGCTGATTCAAGGGCAGCCCACGCTGCTGATTCACGACGGGAAGACCATCGAGTCCCACATGGCTCGCGAACACGTCAGCGTCGACGAACTGAACCGCGCGCTGCGCGAGCATGGCATCAGTTGCATCGATCAGACGGCGCTTGCGGTGCTCGAAGTCGACGGATCGATCTCCTGCCTCAAGTACGACGAGATCAACCAGGACGCCAGCACACATCTGGCTCGCCGCCGATTCATCCAGAAAAAGGCCTAGCCAAGGATTTCCGGCGACGTTGGGCTGCAACATCTCCGGGAACAGCTATTTTCCTAAGACAAACTTCAGGCATACGGGCTCATCGACTTCGAGCTTTTGTCCCGTCGGCGCGAGGCGGCCGGTCTTCTGGTCGATCTTAAAAATAACAACGTCGTTGGACTTTTCGTTCTCGGCTAAAAGATAGTTGCCTGTGGGATCAATCTCGAAGCTGCGCGGGATTTTGCCTTCGGTTGAGACGTCGTCGATCTGGGTCAGCGTGCCTTTCACGGGATCGATGGCGAAGATCGCGATGCTGTCATGGCCGCGGTTCGACGCGTAGAGAAACTTTCCGGAAGTTGAGATGTGGATCTCGGCGTCGTCGTTCTCGCCTTTGAAATCGGCGGGCAGAGTCGAAAGCGTCTGCAGGCGTGTCAGCGTGCCGGACTTCAGATTGACGGAGAGAGCGGTAACCGTCTGTCCCATCTCGGCGACGACGTAGGCAAATTTCCCCGACGGAGCGAGCACAAAATGGCGCGGGCCCGCGCCGGGATCCATCTTCACGAATGGTGGATCGTTCGGTGTCAGCGTGCCCTTGGCGGCGTCGTACTTGTAGACGAGCGTTTCGTCGAGTCCGAGATCGTCGACGAAGGCGAAGCGGTTGTCGGGCGAGAGATCGATCGAGTGCGCGTGCGGCCCTTCCTGGCGTTGTGGGTTCGCTCCGTGGCCGGTGTGCTGGACGAATGCGGTCGCGTCGCCGAGCTTGCCGTCGGCGAGGATCGGGAAGACGGCGACGCTGCCTCCAGTGTAGTTCGCGACCAGCACGTGCTTTCCAGCTTTGTCGACGATGATGTAGCAGGGATCGGCTCCGCGCGATGCGACCTCATTCAGGAATGTCAGTTTGCCCGTCGCCTGATCGATTGAGAACGCGCTGACTCCGCCGCTATTCGGGCCTTGGTACTTCTGAAGTTCATTCACCGCGAAGAGGAAGCGTCCGTTGGGAGAAATCGCGACAAATGACGGATTGACTGTCTCGGCGGCGAGCCCGAGCGATGTTGCTTTCCCAGTCGCGGCGTCGAAGCGATAGGCATAGATACCTTTGCTGGTGCTGCCTTCGCTGCCTTCCTTGGTGTAGGTGCCGACGTAGAAAAGATAACTGCCCTTCGCAGGAGGAGCGGCATTGGCTGCCAGAGTTGTGGTCAGGACGGCGAACGAGACGAGAACAGAACGGAGTAGATGACGCGAGATTTTCATTCGGGTATGGAAACGCATTTCAGAGTATTTGCGCAAGAGCTGAAAAACATTAACCACAAAGGGCACGAAGTATCACGAAGGAACCTCAGAAAGATTTCACCGCCGAGCACGCTGAGTGCGCGGAGAGAATTGAAGGAGGAATCTTTGCTCTCGGCGCTCTTTGCGAGCTCGGCGGTAAGGAACCTACTGGGCTGATTTTGATCCGGAATCACTTGGTCAGGACCACCGGCACATTGTAGTTGTAGGGCCAGATCTCGACGCTGATGGACTTGCGCTGATTGAAGGCGTCGAGCGTCATCGGGAATGCTACGAGGATGGTTCGCGTAACGCTTCCGCCCGAAGGAATTTCGGTTTCGGGCGCGAGCGCGGGCTGGGCGCCGTTCTTGAGGGCTGGGAAAGCCTCGAAATAACGATCGAAATCGACCGCGGAACGGGCGTCGGCTTTGGTATCTCCGCTGGCTGTCTTCACGACGCCATGCAAGCCTTGAATGTACATGGCCTTGTCGCTGGTGTTGTGCAGGGTGAAGGTGAGGGCGACCATGGTGGTCGTTTGTCCTGGGACTTCGACGGCGACGACGTTGTCGAGCGATCCGGCGCCTTGCGGCTTGGGTCGCTTCAGGACCGAAGCGATGATCACGACGACCAGAACGATGCCGAGCGCGATTAAAACAATTTTCGTCGGCGGAAGATTTTTTTTCGCGGTGCCGTATTCTTCCCCGATGTTGATGGTCGGGCCTTTGGGCGCGGCGGGCGGCGTTGTTGCCGCCGGAGCCGGCGGTGGTGGAGTGGTCGGAGAAACTGGGGGTTGATCAGGCATAGGTCGTCCTTTGTCGGATTCTACGCCTGCGAGTGACGTGGCGGGGCGCCGGCGCTAGTTGTGATTGTCATTCCTTTTCGCTCTTTGCGTTTGATGCAGCCGGAATCTGCGCAACGACCTGGAGGTCGCGGTCACCGCTCTCCCAGACTTGCTCCCGAATCGGCCGTGGAAGGATGACGCAGCCTTCGGAGGCGCAGCCGGGATGCTCCTTCGAATCGCCGTGCATGAGGAATCCACTCCGGCCGAAGGTGTCGGTGTCGGCGGAGGGCGTGAGCCGGAGAACATACGGCCCGTGATCTTCGGTGTTGATGGGAGGGCCGATGATGGTCCAATCGCCTGCCGGGATGGGGCCGACGTTTCGCACACTCTGAAGAACGGGATTGTTCTTGCCGTCTCCGGCGCCAGAGTATCCGGTGGCCACGTGCGAGCCGTCTTGTTCGAGGTCGCCGGTTTTCTGGGAGTATCTCCAGGCTTGACCTTGGAGATCGTTCGTCGGAGTTTCGAGGTCCTGTTTTGAGTCCATAAGAGCGAAAATATTTTTCAGATCACTTTCCGTAAAATCTTGGATTCATTGGAGTTGCGGGCGCGAGATCGCATTTCGGTCCGCAAAATATTGATTCCAGGCGGGTTACAGGCAAAATCCTCCGAAATAAAGACTTAGCGAGCCCTGAGTATTGAGTCCCGAGTCGTGAGGTCGGACTCGAAATTCGGCCAGTACCTTCGGAATTTTCTGTGGAGTAATCTCGCACCTTACGATTGTGCGCCTTTGGCTGGGAGGGTCAAGGTTGTACGTCACAGTCGTGGAAATAAACTGTGGAAAAGTTTTCGCTGCGTACTCGAGACAGATCCCTTCGCCTTAGGAATCGACGAAAAAGACCACTTCTCCCAAGATCAGAGAGAAATGGGGCACTCGAAACCTGAAATGCTTCGCACCAAAATCTTCGCCAAAGATTCTCCGGGTGCCTCAATCACCAGGCGTGTTTCATCGCTTTTGCAAACTTTTCCACAGGCAGGGTATTGAGGACGTCTTCTTTTGTCAGCCAGGCGCGGCGAGCTTGCAGGACGCCGAAGCGGATCTTTTCCATGTGCGACGTGTGGTGAGAGTCGGTGTTAATGACGGTCTTCACCCCATGCTGTTTGGCCTGGCGGAGATTTGCGTCGTTCAGGTCCAGGCGGTCGGGATACGCGTTTAGTTCCATGGCTACTTTATGCTTGGCGGCTGCGGTCAGAACCGCGTGCATGTCGAACGGGTAGGAATCGCGGCGGAGCTGGATACGTCCAGTGGGATGGCCGATGATCGAGGTATTCGGATTCTCGATCGCCTTGATGAGCCGCTCGGTCATCTTGGCGGATTCCTGATTGAAGACGGAATGGACGCTGGCGATTACGATGTCCATCTGGGCGAGGACGTCGTCGGAGAGATCGAGATCGCCGTCGGGAAGAATATCGACTTCGATTCCGGCAAAGATCCTGATGCCATCGAATTTCTTGTTGGCTTCGCGAATGCGCGCGATGTGCTCGACGGCGCGCTTGTCGTCGAGCCCGTTGGCGAAGGCGAGGTTTTTCGAGTGATCGGTGATGGCCATGTATTTGTAGCCGCGTTCCCGGGCGGCTTCGGCCATTTCTTCGATCGTGTTGCGGCCATCGGTTTCGATGGTGTGCATGTGGACGTCGCCCTGCAGGTCTTTCTGCGTGATCAGATTGGGCAGGGCGTGATTCTGGGCGAGATCGATTTCGCCGAGATTCTCCCGCATCTCGGGCGGGATGTAGTCGAGCTTCAGCTTGGCGTAGATTTCTTCTTCCGTTTTTCCGGCGACCGGCTTTTCGCCTTCGAGCGTGGCGAGCGAGTATTCGTTCAGCGTGTATCCCATCTTGAGCGCGCGCTGCCGGAGGGCAACGTTGTGGGCTTTCGATCCGGTGAAGTATTGCATCGCGGCGCCGAACGATTCCGGCGGCAGAAGCCGCACGTCGACCTGCATCCCATTGCGCACGTGGAAGCTAATTTTGTTGTCGCCGCTGGCGATCACGTCCATGAGCGGCGGATATTTCGCGACGTAGGCGATGGCTTCCTGGCGTCCGACTTCGGTGGTACAAGCCTTTCCGGTGACCAGGATGTCGAGATCGCCGACGGTTTCGCGGCCGCGGCGAAGTGATCCGGCGGGCGTGATTTTGTCGATGCCGGGAAATTTCTCGACGTAGGCCGTGATTTTTTCGCACTCGAGTTCGGCAGCGTCGATGAGGAAGCGGCCGCCGATGCGGCGGTAGTCCTGAATCGCCTTCAGCAGCTTCGCTTCGTGCTTTTCGCCCATCCGCGGCAGTTCGCGGATCTTTCCTTCCACGCAGAGTTTCTCGACGCCATCGACATCGGAGATTTTGTACGCGCTCCAGATCAGCGCGATGGTCTTCGGCCCGAGTCCCTGGATTTTGAGCAGCTGCAACATCGACGGGTGATATTTCTGCAGAAGCTCCGCTTGCACACGGAGCTTGCCAGTATTGAAGAGTTCCTGCAGATTCTGCAGCATGCCTTTGCCGATACCGGGGATTGCAAGAACCTGTTTCGGCTCGCTGATGATGTCTTTAAGCTGATGCGAGTGATTCTCGATCGCCTGCGCGGCGTTGCGGTACGAACGGATGCGGAAGGAATCCTGACCGTCGATTTCGAGCAGGTCGGCGGTTTCGTAGAGGATGTTGGCGATGGCCTTGTTGTCCATGGACAAAAGTAGGGTAAACAAAGTTGGGCTGGAGGGCCAGCGGGCGGGAACTGCTCTTCAGTAGCACCGGGGAAAGAGAGAAATTGGCGGTGTCAAAATTTGCGTACGGGAGGGAAGAAGAAACACAAGTAGTGGAAGCTCCGGGGGAACGGAACGCGAGACGAAGTTAAGTGCCCAAGCCTGCCGCGCTGATTGCGTCTTGTCAGGCTACTGCATCAGGGCATACGAAGGCTTACTGCGATTTTGTTACGTTCGCCGCCTGCGGTCCTTTCTGACCTTCGGTGATTTCGAATTCCACCTGGTCGCCTTCCTGCAGGCTCTTGTATCCCTCCGAGCTGATCGCGCTGTAGTGCACGAACACGTCTGGCCCATCGTTACGACCGATGAACCCGTACCCCTTGGCATTGTTGAACCACTTTACGGTTCCTTTCAGACGTTCCACTGAACCCCCTTCTTTCTGCCTTACTGCACGTCCTCGCTCTTGTTGGGGTTCAAGGACGTGCCCGCAGTCAATTATTGAGATGCATTTTGTCCCCGTAGGGGTAGGCTGTCAAGAAAGCGACTACAGCCGAAGAAGGGCGGGGATTGCGGCCTGTGGGACTACGAATTTGCCGGCTAGCGCACGACTCGCCGTGAGTTGTTCTGAGACCGCGCACGTGTGGTGTGATCGAGCCACAGCACGGATGAGATCGTTTTTGCGTCTCGGATCGTGCCATTGAGTATCATTTGTACCACAGTGGGCAGCGGCGTCAGACGTTTCTGAATGACCTCGTCTTCTTCGGGTTCGGCTTCGCCAAGGCGCAGTCCGGTCGCGAGATAGACGGCCATGGTTTCGGCCACGAATCCGGGGCTGGCATAGAACTTGAGGATGCGACGCCAGCGGGCAGCGCGGTATCCGGTCTCTTCGATCAATTCGCGCTTGGCAGCCTCGAGTTCGTCCTCGCCGGGATCGATGCGTCCGGCGGGGAGTTCCCAGAGATAGTCGCCGGCGGCGTGACGATATTGGCGCTCCAGCAGAACGCGAGGCGTGGCGCGGGAGTCATCGACGGCGAGCACGACGATGGAGCCGGAGTGATGAATCAGGTCGCGTCGCACCTTGATGCCACCGGGCTCGACGACATGATCGGTCGAGACCGAGAAGACCGGGCCGCGATAAACCGTGCGGGAGGAGATGACGCGGGCTTTAGGCTGCCTGGCGGATTTGCGCTTGCGCGGGGAAGACGGTTTCGGCATGGAAACAATATAGAACAACGGCATTCGGGTTCCGGCCTTGGGCTCCCGGGTTTTGCAGTGCGAGGCCCGGATCACCGAGATGAAGCGATGATTCTGATATGCTGCCCGGCATGGCGGGGAAGGCTCGCATCGCGATGGTCGGGGCGGGGAATCTGGGCGGGGCTTTGGCGGTGGAGTTACGGGGCGCCGGGTATGCGATCGATACAGTAGTGCTGCATTCAGGCCGGTCGCAGGCTCGGGCGCGCGCGGTCGGAAGGCGAGTTGGAGCGCGGGTCGCAGCGAGTCTGAAGGGGTCGCGGGCGGACGTGGTGTGGATCTGCGTTCCGGATGCTTCGGTCGCTGCCGCCGCGGATGTTCTCGCAAAACAGATTGAGTGGCAGGGCCGAGTGGCGCTGCATTCGAGTGGGGCGCTGACCAGCGATGCGCTCTCGGTGCTGCGAGCGCACGGTGCGGCCGTGGCGTCGGTGCATCCGATGATGACGTTCGTGCGCGGATCATGGGCGTCGCTGGCGGGTGTGCCGTTTGCGGTCGAGGGAGACGCTGCCGCGGTGCGCGCGGCGCGGAGGATCGTGCGGGATCTGGCAGGCGAGTCCTATACGATCCAGAAGGCCGAGAAGGCCGCCTACCACGCATGGGGCACATTTGCCTCGCCGCTGATGACTGCGTTGCTGGCCGCAACGGAGCGCGTGGCGGAGGCCGCGGGAGTGCGCGGCAAAAAGGCTCGCGGGCGGATGGCGCCGATTCTGCGGCAGACTTTGGAGAATTATCTCGCTTACGGCGCGGCGGGCGCCTTCAGCGGGCCGATGATTCGCGGCGATGTAGAAACGGTGCAGAAACATCTGCGAGCGCTGCGGGAGCAGCCGCCGGCGCGAGATGTGTATCTGGCACTGGCGCGGGCTGCTCTGGAATTCCTTCCTGCAAAAAACAAGGTGGCGCTCAGGCGGGCGCTTCGGCCTTCCGGGCGATAGCGCGCCGCAGCAAAATCAGCAGGGCCATTACGACAAATGGGAGAGAGGCAGCGGTGCGAACGGGAAGTGAGAGCAGCGCGCTCGAACAAAAGGCGCCAGCGCTGAGCAAAGGCCGGAGACAGATCAGTCCGAAAGCGGCGATCCACGGCCAGAAGAGGATGAGCGCGCCAAGGCAGCCGATTATCAGCGGGATTCGCCCTGACTCTCGTAGCAGTTTTCGACTACGAAATAAGAGCAGAATTCCTGGAAGGAGGATCAGGTGGTCATAAATCGCCAGCCCGGGAAGAATCACGAAAGCCGTGATCGCAAGCAGGAGGGTCACAGTGAATAGAAAAGAAAATGATTGCGCGGTCGCGGTGCGGTTCTTCCAGGTGAGGATTAGCGCGATGACGATCGATACGGCGGTCAGAAGGAAGGTTGCCGGGCCAGCCAGAGTTGGTCCCAGCCAGACAGTTAGAGTCTGCGCGACTAGCGGCGGCGGTGTGTAGCGGCGGTAGGCTAGGACAGTCTGAACCCAAGATGAGATCCAGCGCGGGAGGATGAGCATTGCGGCGGCGAGTAGGACGGCGAGAGTCGCCAGGTATCCGATGTAGAATCGCCGGGCGCGCGGGGTGTGAAGATTCCAGATCAAGAGATAAAGAGCCACGAGAATCGTGACTTGCGGCTTCATCGCGGTTAGAGCAAGCAGGTTTCCGGAGAGAAGGAAGCGCTCGCGCTGCAGCGCCAGCACCGACGCGGCGAGCAGGAACGAGACGAGCAATCCAATCTGCGCGGCGTAGAGGCCTTCGAGCGCGGGATAGCTCGACAGCGCTAGCAGAAGAATGACGGCGATCCACTTCCAATCCAGATCCCAGCCGACGACTCTGATCCACAGAAGGACGCTTGCCGCGGTGAGCGCGGCGAGAAGGCAGCAGGCCACGATTCGCACGACGGGAAAGGGAATGGCGGCTGCTGGCAGAAAGAGAAGATCGACGAACGCGGGATAGGGGAAGGCGCGCTGATCGACGGGATCGCCGGGACGTGCCGGATCGAGCGGGCGTCCGTAGAGGCCAGCCTGAATTTCGCGGGTCATCTGCTCGCTGTAGGGATTCTGGCGGGTCTGCAGAAGTTCACGCGAGCTGAGCCAGATCTGGTAGAAGTCGTTGCCGAAGGAATATCCGTTGGCGAGGCCTTTGGACTGCTGCACCTCTCGCGCTCGCGGAATGAAGAGGGCCTGGTGGTAGTAGAGCATCGATGCAGCGGCAATCAGCGCGAGGCAAAGCGCAAGGCCGGGCGAAAGGCTGCGGATTGGCTGTCGCGCGGTGGACATCGGCAAGACGGGAGATTAGTGCACGGGACAGCGAGATGCAACTCCGCGCTAGCTTGAGGTGAAGAGATGCCCGAGCTTTTCTTTCTTTGTCTTCAGATATTCTTCGGCGTGAGGGCTGGGCGTGACTTCGCAGGGGACGCGCTCTACGACTTTCACTCCGGAGCGCTCAAGTGCCTCGACTTTGTCCGGATTATTCGAAAGAAGGCGAACTTCGCGAACTCCCAGCGCCTTCAGGATTTCTGCCGGCAGCGTGAAGTCGCGATGGTCGGCCTTGAATCCGAGTTTCTCGTTGGCTTCGACCGTATCGAGGCCCTGATCCTGCAACTCGTAGGCTTGAAGTTTCGCCATCAGGCCGATGCCGCGGCCTTCCTGCTGTTCATAGATCAGGATTCCGGCGCCTTCCTCAGCGATCATCGAAAGCGAGAGTTCGAGCTGCTGACGGCAATCGCAGCGCAGCGATCCGAAGACATCCCCGGTGAGGCACTGAGAATGCACGCGCACGAGCGGCGGAGCCGACTTGATGTCCCCCATGACAACGGCGACGGCTTCTTCCGGGGCGCTATGGCCGTCATGGCCGGCCACTTCGCGGAAACCGTAAATGCGGAAGTTGCCCCATCGCGTAGGGAAATCCGCCGAAGCGACCTGCTGGACTGAATTTTCGGGCACAAAAATATTATAGCGACTATAGGGCGGACAGAGCGGGTGAAGGGAATCTTCGAATGAAACCGCTATCCCCGGGCCTTGAAAGGGAAAATTGCGTCCTGCTTCGAGGCGATGGGCGTGCCGTTGCGCGTAGCCGGTTGGAAGCGCCAGCTGTCGAGCGCGGCGAGGCATTTGTCGTCGATATCGGGACCGAGGCTCTGTAACACGGTTTTGCGGATGATGTTGCCGCGCTCGTCAATCGTGATTTCGATGACCTCGTTGCCGGGAGTCGTGGGAAGTTGCCACGGATAGACCACCGGATCAGACGTCGTAACCGGCAGTGCGGGACGAACTTCGTCGCCCAAGAGCGGGCCGTGATAGAGGGTTCCGTAGGGAAGTCCGGCTTGCGCGCCGTGGCCCATTGCGGAAAGAGTCTGGGTCTGGGAATTGTCGGCGGCTTCTGTGCGGGCGAGCGGCGTTTCGAGAGCGGGCGTCTTCGCAGACTGCGGAGGATGTCGGTAGGTCAGCTTTTGTCCGAGGCGCTGATGGCGATAGCGCTGCGTCGCGAGGTCGGATGAGCTATGCGAACTCGCGTCGGGAGTCTTGCTGGACCAGTAGAGCCGCGTGACCGACGTGCCCTTCTGGCCGATCGCGACGGAGCTGGCGCTCAGCTTGATCGGCTCCGGCGCGTGAACGAGCCAGAGAAGCACGGCCGCATGGAGCACGATGCATGCGATGCGGACGTATCGTTGACGGGCAGCGGTTGCCGGATTCAGCTGCGCAAACATAAAGGCGTCCCGGGGCGTCGAGATAATCCTAGTTAGACGCACATCCCCGGCTTTCGTCAAGGGGATTTCGAGTGCATGGGCGGGTTCGGGGAAATATTCGTTGAGTGAGGTCATCCTGAGCGTAGCCGCTCTTCAAGAGAGCGAAGGATCCGTCTAGGCATGTGGCCCTGAAGCAGGAGATCCCCTCGACCCGCTGGAGAAAACGCGGGTCTTCGGGATGACGCATTGGTTTGTATACGCACGTTGCTGAACCTCAGACGTACTGACTGGCCGCAGCTTGGTGCCGATTGCGGAACGCTGATAAAATGACTGGGCAGTTCCAATCCAACCTCTGCACGGGGCTATAGCTCAGCTGGGAGAGCGCATCGTTCGCAACGATGAGGTCGTCGGTTCGAGCCCGACTAGCTCCACCATATTTTCAATCACTTGGGGAACCGCTTCCGTCCTTAGCGACTGTTTTGTGACGTGAGTTGTGACGCAACTCTCAGCCTCACCCCCGGAATTAGGCTCGCGTTAGATTGCGCCAAGCCGTCCGCCAGCCCTTCTGTGGGACTTTGCGGTCGATGTGGCCGTGTTCGCAAGCGAAGAACGCGTGTGCATCTTCGAAGAACTTCTACGGGAACAGGTCCGTGCCGAGGATGTTGTAAGGGCCGAGCCGATCCTCTATCAGTTCCAAGGTCGACACGTCACCCTTCACATCGTGAACTATCTTCCAATCCCTCTGGAAATTTCGCTGCAGGAATCGTGCATTGTTCGTACGGCCATCGATCAGCACAAAAGTGCCCGGTAGCAGAATCGGCTCCATCAACAACAGATCGCCAGACATTACGGTTCGTTCGTCACATTGGAAGCTCATACCGTTCAGTGACCCTTGCACGTCCTTTGGAGCAGGACCATCCAGATAGATGAAGTCCGCCACGACGTCGGGAAGCCGATCATAGTAGTGACAGATTCGCCCCTGAAAGGTACCGATCTGAACCGTGCTGTATGAGAGGTGTACTCTGTTGCGTAATGCCTGCGGAATTCGTGCCTCCGAGGCCGTCACCCATTGCTCGGATGCGTCCACGCTAAATACCTGGAAGGGATACCGGTTACGAATCGCGGGTTTGTGCGGCAGAGCGTTCCACTCGTCTTCGTTCTTGGCCAGCGCATCGGCGATTACCAATGTGGAATACCCGACTCCGAATTCGAGAACCGTAAAAACGTGCCGTTTGCGGATGAGTTTGTGAATCCGTACGAGGTCCTCAAGATCGGGAGGGAACGGGGCAGTGCGTTTCCCGCTAACCGCATCAAACGGCGAAATTGAGAGAGGCAGCTCTGGGGTGAAATTGATGAGATTGTTCAGCCCTTGCGCGGCAGCATACTCTGCGGAACCCTCTTTAACCATGACCCGTGAGTCTACCACCTGCCCGCGCCAGGGGTGCATATTCCGTCCCTCTGTGCTCTCACCCCGCTAAAACGCTTGTCCCTTCAAGTCGCCCACATAAGTCGAGCCGCGATTTGAGCTTCCAGCTTCTTGGTTCTTGGAAAGAACCACTCGACTGAGAAGGCCGTCATTCCCTGGCGAGTATGGTTTCGCAATTCGATGGTCGTCAAGGCGAGTGCGATAAAATGTGCCGCAGGGGGGTATGTCGTGACTGAGCAAATCCTGGTTGTAGAGCCTGAAGAAACCATTCGCCGGATAGTCGTTTCGTTGCTTTCTACTGCTGGCTACAAATGCGCGGGGGCGAAGTCTGGAAATGACGCTGTGTCTATGCTTGCTTCCGGACAGGTATTTGACTTGGTTTTATCCAGCTTGATGATGGTTAACCTTGATGGCATGGGGCTGCTGGGACGAATTAAAGATAAGTATCCCGACGTCCCGCTCATCATGATGTCAGAGGTGACGGACGTCTCGGTTGTCCTCAGGGCCATTCGCAGTGGCGCTTACGATTTTTTGGTGAAGCCGTTTGAGCGGGAGTTGTTGCTCAGAACTGTCAGCCGTGCCCTTGAGGACCGCCGCTTGAAGTTGGAGAACCGGGCGTATGTAAAGCGTCTTGAATCCCTCGTCAAATCCCTCGACGAAAACTGAATCACAAACTCTATCCTTCTGTTTGACCTGGAGAACTCCGCAATAGTTTCGGAAGTTTGAAACGTTCCCGCGTATCGACTGGTCAGGCACCAAATTCTCCGGCTTGTATTGGCAACTGAAGTCTGGCCGAAAGCCTACATCGGGCACAGGAGGGAGTTCATCTTAAAGTGCAAATGTACGAATGATCAGGCGGCTTCCGGAAATGTTTGTACCCGCACCGGGTGAGCCGTTGGAAGGAGCAGTAAATCCATGTGCGACTATTCCCTC
>DATJOA010000022.1:0-3368 GCA_035507635.1 Candidatus Acidiferrales bacterium | reverse complement strand
GCGACGCCAGAACCTTCGACATTGACGGCAAGATCGACGAAGGGTGGCCCGTAGGCTTTTTCGTGAGCCGTGACGCGAAGCATCGGGACGCCGTCCTGGACGAAGCCTTCGTAGCCGAGATCGTCGAATTCTCCCTGGCCTGCGATGCGGGTGAGTTGCGTGTCGAGAGTGCGCAAATTGAGCGGGCCATGGGTATCGCTGCTAAGCTGTTTCGCGATGCGCTTGTTGATGTCAGGAGTGGCGCCGGTGACTTCGATGGCATCAACTTTCTTAATTGGCGGTTTCTGGCGTGCGGCTCGCTCGTCGAGATAACGCTGCCATTCGGCCGGATCATTCATCGCATATTTCAACAGTGCTCCGCCCTGGGCGGATGCGGTTTTGTATCCGAGTTGAATAAGTTCGTCCACGCGGGAATAGTCAGTGATGTCGAAGCCCTTCATGTCGATGCTGATTTTGGCGTCGGCGACAGCGAGGGAGCGCTTCTCGTTCTGCGTGATCATTACGTCGATGGCGCGCGAGAGCACTCCCCCCAGAGAATTGAGTTCTCCGACATCGACGGGCGGAAGGCGCAGTTCGACGGCGACGACGATGTCGCTGTCCATGGCGCGGACGGTCTCGACCGGGATGTTCTGCACCATGCCCCCGTCAGCGAGCACATGTCCGTTAAGCTCGACTGGAGTGAAGAGTCCGGGGATGGCCATGGAAGCCCGGATTGCCTGCGATAGAGATCCGTCGTGCAGCACGACAGGGTCGCCGGATTGCATGTCGGTGGCAACGCAGCGGAAGGGAATGGGAAGATCGTCGAAGCTGCGAACCCCCGACTCAGGGAAGGCGATCTGATCGAGGAGAAGTCCGACGCCCTGTCCGGAGTTGTAGCCGTTGGGGCCACTGAGTCCGTGTTTGAGACCGAGCGGAGCTTCGACGAGGAAATCGCGCGCATCCTGCTTGCGGCGATACGAAAGCTGGGGATAGATGGGCCCGGGCGCCAGCACCTGATCCCAATTGATTTTTTCGGCGAAGGCTTTGATGTCGTCGGGCGACATGCCGGTGGCGTACATGGCGCCGATGATGCTGCCCATGCTGGTTCCGGCGACGCGATCGACGGGGATGTGATTCTGCTCCATCCACTCAAGAACTCCGATTTCCGCGAGGCCGAGCGCTCCGCCTCCGCTTAGTGCCAGCCCGATGCGCGGACGAGGCTTCGCCTCATCCTGCGGCGTGGCTGGAGACGCTTGGGCTGTAGAGACGCGCGAAAAGAGGAAGAGGATAAAAACGAGGAGAAGTGCAGGACGATCCCTGAGTTCCATCATGTGCTCCTGAAGTGCGGAAGCAAAAGATTCCGTAACGAGGATTTCAAGGTGAGCAAAAAGAGTAGCAGGTTTTAACGGGCCGCAGAGGAGTGGATCAGTGGTTCCCTTCGACAGCCGTCGAAGCTTGTCGTGCTTCGTCGACAACGCGATGTACGGCGTCGATTACCATGTCAGGGCGATCGAGCTGAATATAGTGCGCGCTGTTCCTGGCGATGGCCTGTGTTCCGCGCGTTGAAAGATGCGAGAGTTCTTCCTGCATCTTCTCCCATTCCTGATTCACGGGCTTGGCGAGGTCAGGGGGAATTTCGCTGGAAGGCTTATCAGGATCGTGCGAGAGTACGGCCAGTGGTATATCCCCAAAAGGACCGGTAGCGGCGGTTTCGGCGGCGCTTTGGGGAAAGCTTTTCATCTCTGCCAGGCCTTCGTGGGCGGTGTGCCAATTGCATTCGGCGGCGCGGATTTTCGGATTGTCGTCGCAAAAGCCCATCAGACGCGGGATGCCGAAGGGCATGGTGTATTCGAGAAACTCGGCCTCGCGTATCCAGCTGCCTTCCATATTTTTCAACTCGGCCGGAAAGCGTTTCTCCTGGTCGGGGTGCGAGGCATCGACCAATACCATGCCGGCGACTTCGTTGCGATAAAGGCTGGCATAGAGGCGAACGTCATAGCCTCCCATGGAATGGCCGACGAGAACATAGGGCGGAGCGATTCCTGCCGCTTGCAGCAATGCGTGCAGTTGCTCGGCGATGGCGCGGCTGGTGCGCGGTCCGGAAACCGAGTCGCTGTACCCAAGGCCAGCGCGGTCGTAGGAGCAGACGCGCGTGATCTTCGAGATTTCCGGCTGCACTTTGCGCCACGAAAGGTAGGTATCGCCGAGCCCCGAATCGAGAATGACCGTCGGGGTTCCATCACCGGTGCAGTCGATGTGCATTTTGCGGCCGTCGACTGCGACGAGCTTGCCGGACATCGGGTTGAAACGGCGGTCGCGTGCCTCGGAGATGTTCTGGTACATGAATCCGGCTGCGGCGAGGAAAAGAATGAAGAGAACGAGAAGAGTCACAATCCGCCGAAGTAGTGGATGAGATGGCGAAGTTGGGGAGACTTCTTTGTACATGAGCAGATCCGAAGCAGCTGGAATTCCGCCGCACGTTCGCAGGCATTCTACATGACTGGCGGCACGGTGATACCCATAACTGCGAGAGTGCGGATCAATTCCCGCCGAACGACTGCGACCGTCGCGAGTAAAAACTGCTTCCGCTGTTCATCCGGTTCGTTGAGGATCGGATGGCGATGGTAGAACGTGTTGAACAGCTGCGCCAGCTGAAATACGTGTTTTGCAAGGAAGGCAGGTTCGGTAGTAGAGATGCACTGGTCGATGACGTACGAAGTCTTCGAGGCCGCGAGCCAGAGCTCCCATATTTCGTCGTTCTGCTTGCCGGTTAGATACTTTTCCAGATCCGCCGCAGACAGTTTGCTGGCGATACTGATGCCGAAAGTATCTGCGTCGACGCCTGCTTTACGGAAGATACTGGTGGCGCGGACCACGGCGTATTGGGCGTATGGACCGGTTTCTCCTTCGAAGCTGAGCGCGTCTTTGAAGTCGAATGCAATGACCGACTGCTTGGTGTACTTCAACATGAAATAGCGTAGCGCGCCGATGGCGATCTGGGTCGCAATGCCCAGGCGATCTGGCTCGCTGAGTTGCGGGTGGCGGGAGTCAACCTCCTTCTTCGCTGACGCGATCAACTGGTCGAGCAGGTCGTCGGCTTTGACGCCAAAGCCTTTGCGCCCGCTGACTTCGATATAGGAACGGGTCTTGTCCTCGTCGCTCAGCGTGTAGCCAAGCTCGGCAGCGCAGCGCGGAGTGAGCGCGACCATTTCATAGGAAAAATGCGTGTAGTGGTCGGCGGCTTCGTCGTGGCCGAGGCCGCGTAGCGCTTCGATGACCGTGCTCTGTGCTTCGGATTGGCGTGCGTCGATGACGTTGTAGATTTCGGCGACGTCTCCGAAATGAGGATGATCCTTCACGCCGTCGGTGGTCGAAATCCAACAATCATG
>DATJOA010000021.1:0-3831 GCA_035507635.1 Candidatus Acidiferrales bacterium | reverse complement strand
CCGCCCAGGATCGCGTGAATGCCGTCGCTTCCAGCGGACAACTCGGAATCTTCGCCAACGGCTACTGGGGACATCCGGCGATGAAGTTGTCGCCCGAGGTCAACCTGCTGGCCTTCTCACATTATGTGCAGGCGCTCGAATATCAGCGCAAGGCGTTGCAGGTTGTGGGAATTCTCGGGTCGAAGACGCCGCACATCCAGAACCTCACGGTTGGCGGAGTCGCCAATGCCATCGATCTCGACAGCCAGGCCGCGCTCGGCATGGATAAGCTCGAAATGATTCGCACGCTTCTCGCCGAAGTCACCCAGTTCGTGCAGCAGGTCTATTTCGTCGACGTATGCGCCGTCGCTTCGATGTATGCCGAGTGGTTCAAGATCGGCAGCGGTGTGAAGAACTATCTTGCGGTTCCCGACCTGCCGCTCGATAGCCGCGGCTCGTCGTACGATCTGCCCGGCGGATACATTCACGAAGGCGATCTCGCCGGAGTCAAGACGTTCCAGACGGCGGCCGATCCTGCGTTCCGGCAGGCGGTCACAGAAGACGTGATCCACGCCTATTATCAGGGCGACAAGCCGCTTCACCCGTGGAATGGAGAAACCGAACCCGCCTTTACCGGCTGGGATGGCGAGCAGAAATACTCGTGGGTGAAAGCTCCGCGCTACAACGGCGAACCGGCGCAGGTCGGTCCGCTGGCGCAGGTGCTGATCGGCTACGCGCAGGGGCACGCGCTTACCCGCAAGTACACCGACATGGCCATCGACAAGATCGCGGCCATCAGCGGAATCCGCGCGACGCCCGCTGCGCTGCACTCCACGCTCGGACGTCACGCCGCTCGCGCCATCCGCGCCTGCATGTTGGCGGAGCTGGCGCAGAAACATTGGCAACTGCTGGTCGATAACATCGCCAAGGGCGATTACAGCGTTTACAACCAACCCGTGCTTCCGTCGCATGAAGTGCAAGGCGTCGGAACGCATGAAGCACCGCGCGGCACGCTCTCGCACTGGGTCGTGATCAAAGACGAGAAAATCAAGAATTATCAGGCCGTCGTGCCCTCGACCTGGAACGCAAGTCCGCGCGACAAGGCCGGGGCCCACGGGCCGTACGAAGCTTCTCTGCTGCACACTCCGCTCGCTCGCCCCGAAGAGCCGCTGGAAGTCTTGCGCACTGTGCACTCGTTCGATCCCTGCATGGCGTGCGCGTGTCACGCCTTCGATCCTTCCGGGCGCAGGATCGCGGTGGCCAAAATTCTGTGAGAACTGCGCTCATCGGCGGCGTTGGCAACGTCCTGCTCGGAGACGACGGCGTTGGTCCGTTTGTTCTGCGCCAACTCGAATCGCGATACGACTTCGGCGACGATGTCGAGCTGATCGATCTCGGCACGCCCGCGCTCGATCTCACGCATCAGATCGTCGGACTTCGCTCGCTGATCCTGATCGACTCGGTGACGAGTGACGATCCGCCTGGAACCGTTCTTCTTTATCGCAAGGACGACATTCTCCGCATCGCGCCCGCCGAGCGGCTCGATCCGCATTCCCCGGCGCTCTCCGAATGCCTGATGACCGCCGATATGCTCGGCGCGAGCCCCGAGCATGTCCTGCTGGTTGGAATTGTCGGGGAGACCTTCGAGCCGGGTGTGCCGCTAAGTGAGGGAGTTAAGAATGCAATCGATCATGCGATCGAGAAGATTCTGGAAGAGCTGCAGGCCCTCGACTATTCCTACCGCGTAAAAACGTCGCCAGACGCGCCGAATGTTTGGTGGACGAACGATGTGCGCGAAGACTCTGCGCTGTGTCCGTAGAGACGCTGCTTGCAACGTCTCTGGCAACGCCACTTGAAATTTTCCTGAGAGAAACTCCCGCTGAGAACAGGGATTTATTTGAGGCAATTCCCCGGATCGCCCATCGCCGCGGCAAGACCCGCCAGGAACATCGCCGCCCGCGCCCCATCAGCAACGCGGTGGTCGCACGAAACCGTCAGCGTCATCATCGGACGCACCGCAGGCTTACCTTCGATAACGACAACTCGATCCGTGATGCTGCCGACGGCAAGAATCGCCGCCTGCGGCGGCGTAATGATCGCGCTGAACTGATCCACCTGATACATCCCAAGATTGCTGATCGTGAACGTCGCATCGGCGATATCAGCAGGCCGCAATTTCCCCGCTCGCGCGCGCTCTGCCAATTCAGCACGCTGCGTTGCGATCTCGCTCACTCTTGCAGTGTGCGCATTGTGAATGACCGCCGCGACGACTCCATCATTCACGGCAATCGCCACGCCCATGTGCACGTGATCGTGCAGGTGAATCCCGTCCGACGCCCAACTCGCATTCAGCCGCGGATGCTTTATCAGAACGCGAGCCACGAGCGCAACCAGCAGGTCGGTATGCGTAATGCGTACGCTGTGAGTGTCCGCGCTGATCTGCTCGCGAAACTGGTTGAGCGCGGTCGCATCGATCTCGCGGCTGACAAAAAAGTGTGGAACGGTGGTCCAGCTCTGCGTTGTCCGCTCGGCCATAATGCGGCTGATTGAAGTTGGCACCTCGATCCGGTCGCCCGACTCGGATGAAGGCATTGCTCCAGCAGCTGCCGTTTCAATGTCCGACGCCAGAATTTCTCCTCCAGCGCCCGACCCGCGCACAGTCGCGAGATCGACTCCTAATTCCTTGGCAAGGCGGCGCGCTTTTGGAGAAATCTTTGCAGTTGTCGCAGGCGGCGCAGACGCAGCCGAAGCAACTACCGGTGCAGCATGTTCAGCTCTGGCATGCGATCCCGCTCGAGCCGAGGGGACGACGGTCTCGCTGTCGGACGGAGGCTGCTCTCCCGGCGCAACAATCCACGCAATCGTCTGCCCGACCGGAATCTCCGCGCCTTCACTCGCCTTGATTCCTGCGAGGACTCCATCGGCCGGAGCCTCGACTTCCACGACCGCTTTGTCGGTTTCGATTTCGAGAAGAGGTTCGCCCTTCGAGACGCGCTCTCCTTCTTTCTTCCGCCAAGCCAGGAGCTTGCCGGTTTCCTGCGCCATCTCGAGGGCGGGCATGACTACGCTGAAAGCCATAGTGTTTTTATCGGGGGAAGGCTACTATGGCCCTCAGCTCGAAACTCCTACGCGCTCTGTTTTTGCGCTTGTCTCAATCATCTCGAGCACGCGGTCGCTTGCTGGAGCTTCGGATTCTCGTGTAGTTGGCAACGGACCGTTGACCGTAAAATAGTGCGCCCCGGCCACCAGTAGTTCTTCAGCCGGAAATCGCGTGATCACTTCGTGTCCGGTCGGAGTGACAACAATTTCTTCTTCGATGCGCGCCGCGCTCCAGCCGTCCGTCGAAGGCCAGAAAGTTTCCAGCGCAAAGACCATCCCCGGCTTGATCTCGACCGGATGCTCGAACGACACCAGCCGGCTGATGACCGGCTTCTCCCAGATTGCGAGTCCGATGCCATGCCCGTACTGCAACGCGAACGCGGCTTCTTCGTTGGGGAATCCAAACTCCGTCGCCTTGGGCCACACAGCCGCGATTTCCGCCGTCGTGCGTCCGGGACGAACCAGTTCGATCGCCGCATCCAGATACGCGCGGCAACGTTTGTATGCATCGACCATCGCGTGCGATGCGTAGCCGATCGTGAAGCAGCGGTAGTAGCACGTCCGGTATCCCATATACGAATGCAGAATGTCGTAGTACACCGGATCGCCCGGCCGCAGCACGCGATCGGAAAACACATGCGGATGCGGATTGCACCGCTCGCCCGAAATCGCGTTGACGGCCTCGACGTATTCCGATCCCAGATCGTACAGAACCTTGCTGACCAGCCCCACGGCTTCGTTCTCGCGCAGTCC
>DATJOA010000020.1:0-4447 GCA_035507635.1 Candidatus Acidiferrales bacterium | reverse complement strand
TTGGCGTCGACGATGCGCTGGCGAAGGAGACGGCCGTCGCCCTTGCATTTCGCGCACGGATCGGTGATCACGCTGCCGGTACCCTGACACGTCGGACAGGTGCGGGCGATGCTGAAGAATCCCTGCTGATAGCGAACCTGGCCGCGTCCATTGCAAGAACGGCAAGTCGTGGGGGCTTTGCCCGGCGCGGATCCGGAGCCATGACATTCTTCGCAGGCTTCGTGGCGGCGCACGGTGACCTTGGTTTCGGTGCCGAAGAAGGCTTCTTCAAATTCGAGGGTGAGATCTTCACGGAGATCCGCACCGCGCTGGACTCGGCTGTGGCGGCGTCCGCCACCACCGAACATGTCGCCGAAGCCGAAGAACTCTCCGAAGATGTCGCTGAAATCCTGGAAGACGGTGGGATCGAAACCAGCGCCGGAGCTTGCGGCTCCGCCAAGACCGGCGTGGCCGAAGCGGTCGTACATCGAGCGCTTTTCGGAATCGGCGAGCACGGCATAGGCTTCGCTAACTTCCTTGAATTTTTCTTCCGCATCCGGATTATTGGGATTGCGGTCCGGATGGTACTGCAGCGCGAGCTTGCGATAGGCGCTTTTCAGCTCGACTTCGGTCACGGTGCGGCTGACGCCGAGCACCTCGTAATAATCTCGTTTCGCGTTGGTGGTCAAATCAACCTTTCTTCGTAGCTTGTGTTGACAGGTACTCCGCTATTTCGCCCTCTTAGCGATGTCGTCCAACTCTTCGGCCGCGGGCTGAAACGTTCCGAAGGTCCACGGGTGCCCCTCAAGATCAAGCACGTGATATTCACGGGAGCCAAAGTCAGTGTCATAGGGCGGAGCCAAGACTCTTGCTCCGGCGCGTTGCGCCCGCTCGAAATGCGCGTCCGGGTTCTCGACGACAACGGCGAGCATCTGAGTTGACGCTCCCAGCGCTTGAGGACTCTCAATCCCGTCATCGGGCCGAACCGAGCCCAGCATGATCAGGCTCTTGCCGAGCCGAAGCCGCGCATGGCGGACGTTAGGCCCATGCTCTGGGACAGAAAATATCTCCACGAATCCGAACGCCTCGCACAACCAGTGAATGGCAGACCGCGCATCGCGATAGCGCAAGATCGGATAAATCGTCTGCATGGTCTCCTTGATCGACGGCGGGAAGAACTCCCCCTATTTTCCAGAATTCTTTGCGACCCGCACCATTGCCGGGCGCAGCAAGCGGTCTTTGTACTTGTAGCCTTTCTGCCACTCTTCTAGCACTTCGTGATCGGCAGCGTCCGGCGTCTCGACCATTTCGACCGCTTCGTGAATGTGCGGATCGAACTGCTGTCCTTTGGCTGCGATCGGCTGAACTCCGAGGCGCGTGAGGACGTCCTGCAGCTGCTTGTATATCAGTTCGATTCCCGTGCGGAACTCGGCGGACTCGGACTTCGCCTGCAGAGCGCGTTCGAAGTTGTCGACGATCGGCAGCAGAGATTTGATGGCGTCAACCATCGCAAAGTCGCGGAAGTCCTGCTGCTCTTTCTGGGCGCGCTTGCGGGCGTTGTCGAATTCCGCCTGCGCGCGGGCGAGGCGGTCGAGCAGGTTATCGCGTTCGGCTTTGACTTTCTGAAGCTCAGCTTCTACGCCGGAGAGTTCTCCGGCCGGTGCGGCTGAAGCTGACCCGGGAGAATTCTCGTCGCCATCGGCGGGTGGAAGTTCGTGCTCCAGGTCAAGGTTCTCCGTTTCTACTTTGTGCTTTCCGTTCGATTTCCCCATAACTGCGGTGTTACTCCGATTCATTCAAAATTTTGTCGAAGAGGCGTGCGATGTACGACACAGCCGTAATGGTGTGCTGGTAGTCCATCCGCGTTGGGCCGATGACGGCCAAAGATCCCATGACTTCGTTGCCCGAGTGAGCCGGGGCACCGATCAGCACGAAATTCTGCATTGATGGCAGCGCCTGATCGAGGCCGATGACGACGCGGACAGCTTCCTGCTTCACGTTGAGATAGGCGCCGAGAAGCTGAACAACTTTTTCTTTTTCCTCGAGCGTCTTGAGCATCTCCTGGAGGCGCTGGCGGTCCTGCTCTCCAGAGAGCAGGTTGGCCGCGCCTTCGACGAAGACGACCTGCGATCCCTGCTCGGCTGCGAGAGCGCCCTGCTTGTAGAGCTGCTCGATGGAATGCATCATGCGATCGTATTCGCTGCGATCTTTTTCGATGCGGCGGGAGAGTTCGGAACGCATGGACTCCATGGTCCAGCCACGAAAATTCTCGTTGATGTAGCGCGCGGCCAGATCAAGATCGGACTGAGGCAGATCAAGCCGCAGCACGCGATCGCGAACCAGACCGGAGCGGGTCACAACGACGGCGAGAACTTTCTGATCGCCAAGGCGAGAGAAGTACACGTGCTCCAGCGCGTTCTTGGGGCCGCTGGTGGCAATGGTCACGCCGACGTTACGCGAAATCAGAGAGAGCACGTGCGAAGTGCGCTCCATGAATTCCTGGACGTCGGTGATGCCGGCCAGCGACTCGGAGATCATCGTTTCTTCCTGCGGAGCGAGGCGCGCGTTGCCGGAAATCTGCTCGACGTAGTAACGATAGGCTTCAGTCGTAGGCACACGTCCGGCGGAAGCGTGGGGCTGATCGAGGAATCCGGCGTCGGAGAGATCGGCCATCACGTTGCGGATCGAGGCAGGACTCAGGCCTTCGCGATTGGAACGCGCGAGCGTGCGCGACCCGACAGGCTCGCCGGTCGAGATGAAGGTTTCGACGATGGCGGTCAGAATTTCGCGTTCGCGATTCCCGATATTGGGTTCAGCGGGCATAAATCTCTATGTCAATTGTCTCAAATCGGGCGGCTAGCGCCGAGGGGAGCAACTGCGTCGGGTCCATTCTTTAACTATTTTAGATGCAGAAGCTTAGGTTTTGGATCGAAGTTATGATCCTTTGGGATTCTAGGAATGCGGGGTGGGGAAGTCAAGAAGGGCGAGTTCCAAAGTTTCAAAGCGTTCGAGTTTCAGGTGTCAGGTTTCTAGTTTCAAGATCAAAGGCTTGGTCGGCGTTTGACTTTTGGATCGTGAAACCTTGAAACTTTGGAACCTTGAAACTTTCCTGATGAAAACTAAACGACATATTGCGGTCATTGGCGCCGGGGCTTTTGGGGGCTGGACTGCGCTGCAACTGGTGGAGCGCGGCGCGCGGGTCACCCTGGTTGACGCTTGGGGTCCGGGGAATTCTCGGGCATCTTCTGGCGGAGAAACTCGGGTCATGCGGGGGACCTATGGGCCGCATCAGCCTTATACCGAGATGGCGGCGCGGGCGCTGAAGCTTTGGGCGAAGTATGAGCGGAAGTGGAAGAAGCAATTCCTGCATCGCAGTGGAGTTTTGTGGATGGCCTCGGGACGAGACGATGCCTTCGAGCGCGGATCGATCGAGATGCTGAAGGCGGCTAAGATTTCATTTGAGGAACTCGCTGCAGCGAAGATACAGAAGCGCTGGCCGCAGATTAATTTCGAAGGGGTTGAATGGGGCATCTTTGAGCCGGAGTGCGGATATCTTGATGCACGGGCGAGTTGTGCGGCTGTAGTGGAGGCATTTGTAGCGGCGGGTGGGGAGTACCGGCAGGCTGCGGTTGCTGCCGATGGATTGGAAGAACGTCGGTTTCGCGAGTTGCGGGTATCGGACGGGACGAAGCTAAGGGCCGATCGGTATGTATTCGCTTGCGGACCTTGGCTTGGCCAGTTATTTCCTCGGACGATTGGGAGCCGGATTCTCGCGACCAAGCAGGATGTGTTTTTCTTCGGCGCGCCTGCCGGGGATACGCGGTTTACCGATCCGCCTCTTCCGGTGTGGGCGGATCACCACGGCAAGTTCCGCTACGGCATTCCCGGGAGCGATCGGCGGGGGTTCAAGATTGCGGATGATACGCGGGGTCCGGAGTTCGATCCAACCTGCGGAGAGCGGGTGATCAGTCAGGAAACACTGAAGGATATTCGCGAGTACGTTGCGTTCCGCTTCCCTGCTCTGAAAGATGCGCCGCTGGTCGAGAGCCGCGTGTGCCAGTACGAGCAGACTCCGGATGGAGATTTCATTGTGGATCGGCATCCGGAAAATGAGAACCTGTGGCTCGTCGGAGGGGGATCGGGGCACGGGTTCAAGCATGGTCCGGCGATCGGGGAGATGATGGCGGAGCTAGTTTTGGGGGATGGGGAGACGGCGGCGCGGTGGCGACTGGATCGATTTGCGCTGTAACTCACAACGAAGACAACGCCCCTCCGCTCCGCGTGCGGTTGCCTTCGGCAACGACATACTCCGGTCGGGATGACAATGTGAAAAGAACGTCCTTACTGAATCTGGATTACGTTGGCTGGGGCGTTTGCCTTGATCTCGCCTACGCGGTCGATAACTTTGCGCGCAAATTCGTATATGGATTTCGCGTGCGGGGAGTTCTCGCCCTCGAGAACGACCGGC